>JAEWME010000063.1 GCA_023393265.1 Bacteroidota bacterium
TGGCACTGACTTTCAGCTTTAGTTTTTTCTTTAAGTTATCGCTCATGGCTGCTGTTATTTAAGGTTGAGGATATGTGCAATGATGGCTTGCCGGGTGAAAACACCGTTGCGCGCCTGATCGAAATAGTATGCTTTCTCGTTGGTATCAACATCGGTGTGAATCTCATTTACACGTGGCAGCGGGTGCAGAATCCGCATATTCGGTTTTGTATTTTTCAACATCTTATTCCTCAGGATATAAACGTTTTTAACTTTTTCATATTCGATTGGATCCATGAACCGTTCTTTCTGAACACGGGTCATATACACGATATCGGCGTAGTTGATGTTTTCGTTTATTTCTGAGTGCTCGTAATATTTTATTCCTTTTTCCTTCAGGAATAGTTTGTATTCTTCGGGCATTGCCAGCTCTTCGGGGGCGATGAAGTTGAAAACTGGTTTTTCGAATTCGGAAAGTGCCATAAGTAGTGAATGTACTGTTCGTCCGTATTTCAGGTCGCCAATCATACAAATATTGATATTGTCGAGCGTGCCCTGGGTTTTCAGTATCGAATAAAGGTCGAGCAGTGTTTGTGTTGGATGCTGATTGGCTCCGTCTCCCGCGTTGATTACGGGAACGCCCGATACCTCGGCTGCATAGCGCGCACTTCCTTCAAGCGGATGCCGCATAACAATCAGGTCGGCATAGTTGCTTACCATTCGGGTGGTGTCGTGCAGTGTTTCGCCTTTTGTCACGCTCGACGAACCGGCATCACTGAAGCCGATGATTCTTCCGCCCAGTCGGTTGATTGCTGTTTCGAAGCTCAGGCGCGTACGTGTCGACGGCTCGAAAAACAGCGAGGCGACAACTTTTCCTTCGAGCAACCGCTGATTCGGATTTTTCTCGAATTCGGCAGCCAGCTCCAAAATACGCAGGTAGTCATCTTTCGTGTAGTCGGTGATAGAAATTAAGTCTCTTTTCTTCATTTTATTGAGAATTTTTTAAATGGTTGGCAGGCAAAAAAAAACCAACAGAAATTGCTATTCTATTGGTTTCTATATACAACCGGAAAAACCGGAGAAAAATAGGTCGGTCAAAAAAATAAAAATGATGAACACTGGACGGGAAGTGAAGGGAAACATCATCCAAGTGAAAACTTTCACCAAAGAAGTGAGAATATTGTCTTTCCAGGTGTTTCATCAAAGCTCAAAGTTAAGGCGTTTTTTGAACTGTTTTATTGTGATTCGTCATGAATTATAAAAAGGTTATCAACAATCAGTCTCATCATTGAAACCGGGAATTCTCACTCCTTCAATTTTAACGAGTTGATTTGCAATACGCTCAAATTCGCTAAGCCTGATGGATGTGCCGATGCTGCAATTTAGGTCGAATGCAGGATCGAGTTGCGGCAATTTTTCATCCTTGAATATTTTCATCACGTCATTCATTACTTCATAACCAAATTCAACTGTTATTCTTTTTTCTACGAGCCTTTCAACTATTTTCGATTGGTTGATGACTTCAGCTGCTGCTGTTTTATACGCATTTATCAAACCACTGACACCAAGCAAAGTGCCTCCAAAATAGCGAACCACAACAATCAAAATATCCGTTAAATTGGCTGCTTGAATCTGCCCAAGAATAGGTTTGCCGGCAGTTGAAGATGGTTCGCCATCGTCGTTTGCCCTCAACAATAGCTTTTCGTAGCCAAGTCGCCATGCATAGCAATGGTGACGCGCAGCATGATGCTCTTTTTTGATGGAATTTATGATGTCTTTTATTTCTTCTTCTGTAGTTACCGGGAAAGCATAAGCAATAAATTTACTGCCTTTGTCCTTAAAAAGCCCTTCTGCCGGCGACTCTATCGTTTTGTAGGTATCTTCCATCAATAGCTCATTAAAATTAGGATAGCTAAAACAGCCAATGCAATTCCTGCAATGTTAATCTTCGAAAGTTTTTCCTGAAAAATTCCGGCTCCTGCCAAAAGCGAAAGCAGAACAATGAACAGACTGTTTAATCCGAAGACAATGGAACTGTCGAGGTGGCTGTTATTCAATGCCCTGATGAAGAAGTATAACGATCCAAAATTGACGATTCCTAAAAAACTGCCTCCAATTAGATCTGCAATCGAAATTGATCCGAAAGATGATTTGTTGTATAAAATCAGGTTGAGTATGCCAAAAACGAAACAAGTGAAAAAAACGAAGGCTGAAAATAGCATCGTCATATCGTTGGTCACGAAATGATTTTGTGCATATTTCACAGTCGAATCGGCGATTCCGGTTCCGAAAAAAATACCAATGGGGAGCAGTATCAATTTGAAATTGCTCTTTTTTGTGAGTGGCTTGAAGCTTGTCAGAAAAACGGCAGCTACTGCCAGGATTAGTCCGGTCATTTTCAGGAATCCCAGTTTTTCGTGAAACAGTACGACCGAAAAAAGCATCGGGATAACCACCGACATTTTACCTGCAATCGTCGTTACAGCCATTCCTGACTGGCGGGTGCTTCTTCCCATCAGGAAAAAAACTGCGATGAAAATAAGGCCGATCACCAGCGCATAGGGAATCCAGGGCGAAAACAGTATTTTCAGGATTGAAACCGGACGATGGTTGAAGCTGAATCCGAGTATGGCAGCTACCAGGTAATTAACCGTGATCAGTTTTGCCAGGTCCGTTTTGAATTTCTCGGTTATTTTGAAGGTGAGAAATATGCAGGTCGATGAAAGAATGCTGAGCAGAAGGTCAGTCATGTCGGCACATTGAAACAAAAAAGGCAGGTCAAAAAACTGAACTGCCTCATATTGTTATAGTTTTAATTTCTTTTCTATTTCGTCGCAACACTGCTTAAATGCTTTGTCGGTTTCTTTTAAGTTGTTTACCGTTTTGCAGGCATGAAGCACCGTTGCGTGGTCTTTGTTCCCGATTTGAGAGCCGATGGACGCCAGCGAAGCTTTCGTCATGTTTTTCGAGAAGAACATGGCAAGTTGCCGTGCCTGAACAACTTCCCGTTTGCGGGTTTTTGCCTGAAGCGAATCGACCGGCATGTTAAAGTAATCGCAAACCACTTTGGCAATGTAGTCGATTGAAACTTCGCGCTTTGAATTCTTTACCAGCTTGTTGATCATTTCGCTGGCCAGTTCGATGGTTATTTCTTTTCGGTTCAGTGTCGATTGCGCAAGTAACGAAACCAAAGCGCCTTCGAGTTCCCTGATGTTGTTAGTAATATGCGACGCAATATATTCTAGCACTTCTTCAGAGATTACGATACCGTCTTTGTATGTTTTTCTCCGCAGGATGTCCATCCTGGTTTCAAAGCTTGGCTGTTGCAAATCAGCAGTCAGGCCCCATTTAAACCTTGATAACAATCTTTGTTCCAGTCCTTTTAGCTCGATTGGTGGCTTGTCTGAGGTCAAAATTAGTTGCTTCCCGCTTTGATGCAGGTGATTGAAAATATGGAAGAATGTTTCCTGCGTTTTTTCTTTTCCTGCAAATTCCTGCACGTCGTCCAGGATCAGTACGTCGATCATCTGGTAAAAATTCAGAAAATCATTGCGATTGTTGTTGCGGGTAGCTTCGGTGAATTGAGTCTGAAATTTATTGGCATTCACGTATAAAACTACTTTGTCAGGATGGCGCTCCTTAACTTCGATACCTATGGCATGAGCCAGGTGCGTTTTACCAAGACCAGAGTTTCCGTAGATCATCAACGGGTTAAAAGCTGTCCCTCCCGGATTTTGAGAAACGGCATATCCAGCGCTGCGGGCCAATCGGTTGCATTCACCTTCTACAAAATTGTCGAAAGTATCGTCAAGCCTCAGTTGAGGATCGATTTGAATTTTTTGGATTCCGGGAATAATAAAAGGATTCTTGATGGATGGCTTTCCTTCAGTTTTAAGCGGAATGCTCATCGGTTTGTTCTGAATCTTACTGTTATTATTGGTAGGATATTTAACAGTGTAAGGCTGCGAGTTGCTCTGGTTGTTTCCCATTACAACTACATATTCGAGTTTAGCTCCGACACCCAATTCTTTTCTAAGTGTTTTCCTTAGCAAGTCAATATACTGTTCTTCGAGGTACTCGTAAAAAAACGGGCTCGGTACCTGAATTGTAAGTACTTCATTTTCCAGATTAACAGGAACGATTGGCTCAAACCATGTTTTAAAACTGATGCCTGGTACGTTGTCCCGAATAATTGACAGACAACGATCCCAAACTAAACGATAATCGTTAGTCATCTTGGTGCCGGATATTAAAAATTTTACAAACTAAATTCTCTGAATATTTCCCTTGAAACAAATTTTGTGAAAAAAAATGTAGAAAAAAAATCGATTTTCACTTGACTTTTATCAAAAAATACTAAGGGGTTTATGACTCAGGCATTTAAAAAATGAAAAAAGTTTAATATTTTTTTAATTGACGTAATGTGCTGTTTGTCAATATATTACAACTTTAGTTTATATAAATGCCTGACAGTAAAGGATTATAGGCTATTTTCAATAATTTTTATTATTGAAAATAATTAGTTGCCGGTTTTTTGAATTGCTTTTTCAAGTTTGATGCGTCGGCCATTTTTAAATGCAACCAGACTTGCGTCCGGGAAATTGACTTTTGCCTGATAAAGCAGGTCTGATATTTTTTGAAATTCGGTGGACGATCCGGCAAGATATACAAACGAATCGTTGACTTTTATTTCCTCAACAGTTCCCAGTCCTTTAAAAAATGGTGATTCAGTCGATAATTTTGCCGGACTCGAAATTAGCTGCACCTTATATATGATCTTGTCTTTGTCTTTTGGGTCCGACGGTCGTGCTGTGATATATACGTCTTTTCCGACGTTGAATGCCGAAAAATGAACATATCGCTTCGGATTCATGCGAACATCTTTTAATAGGAGATCAAGGCTGGAAGAGAGATTGGCAAGGTTTTCATACAACACCGGATCGTTTATCAACATACCGGCAGAACTTTCCGTTGTATTCAGTTTCTGAATAATTTGGTTCATTCCCGATACCGACGAGCTAATATCCGCAAACAACGGACCTACATTTAGCTTCGACAGCGAATCAGATAATGCCGACATGTTGTGCAGAATGTTTGTAATTTGCCCCGAATTTTTGCTGATTGTTGTTGAAATACTGTCGACATTGGTTACAATTGAATTGATGGATCCACTTGTCATTATTTTTTTCAACTCAGCCGACGAAGCTTCGATGTTGGCAATTGTAAGATTTATATTTTCAAAGGTTTGTGTCAAATTCTCGCGGTTTTTCTGGTTCAGCACGGAGGTAACCGTTACAAGAGCTGAGTCGAGCGAAGCGATAAGTTCTTCTGCTTTTTTCTTCAGCGGTAATACCTGCATGCTCACTTGTTCTTTCAAATCTCCTTCAATCGCGCCGGGTATGGTATCATTCGATTTGTAGTATTTTCCAGAATGTGCAATTTCCATTTTGATCGACTTTGTTCCCATAATGTCACTTGAGACGATTTTGGCAACAGAGCCTTTCCCAATTTTAAAGCCATCCTGCATCGATAGGGTCACCAAAATTCTTCCGGAGTAATCTTTCATAAAACTAATATCCGAAACTTGTCCAACCTGGTAGCCATTGATGTTGACGGCGCTCGATTTTAGTAAACCGTCTATTTTCTCATAAACCACATAGTATCTGGCATTGCGCTTTAGAATGTCTATCCCTTTTAAAAAGTTAATACCCCATATCAGGATGATCAGGCAAGCCAGGATTAAAAAGCCAAGTTTGGTGTATTTCGAAATTTTGATCATGTTTTCTGTTGTTTCTGTTTGTGAATACAAAGCTACGAACCAATTTTGGTAAAACAAGCAGTCGTTTCTGCCGGTTTTGTGGCCTCACATGGCGCTACTTGTTTTCGAGATTGATAATGTTTCTTTTGCCATCAGAGAAATAGACGACAAACGCCTGCGGAAATTTTACTTTAACCTGATTTAATAATGAAACAGCATTTTCGAGCGTATTTTCTTTTCCCACATAATACCGGTAATATTTGTCGAGTTTATCCCTCCTGACGTTTTTTAGTCCTTTGAAATTGGCAGATGTAGGTTCAACTGCAGTGGTATTGGCACCTATCTGAACACAATAAAACGAATCTGTATTTTCGACGTTTCCGGTTGTTGTAGGTTCATTTTTAGGCTTTTCGGTTTTAGCTTCCGGTTCCGTTTGCTTTGGTGCATTTTCCTTAATATTTTCTTTTTTCGGCTCTTGTGTCGCGGCGGTGGCTGTCTTATCCGAGTCATTCAACGAGGCTGCAATTACTTCTTTCGGTTGTGTTTCGGTAGTTTTACTTTTCGGTGTCTCCTGAGTTTTTTCTTTTTTCCCTGAAGCAACGGCGAGTCCTGAGTTTCTGCTCTTAAATTTTTTAAAAGCGTCAAATATTGATGAAGCAATGGTTTGCTGTCCATCGTCGCTGTTCAGGTACCTGGCTTCAGAAGGATTACTCACAAACCCGGTTTCGATTAACACGCTCGGCATCGACGACTGGCGCAACACCAGGAATCCGGCTTGTTTCACGCCACGGTTGATACTTACGTTCTTCGAATGGAACTGACGCTGAATATCGTCGGCAAATGAAAGACTCTGGTCCAGATAAATGTCCTGTGTCAACTCAAACATGATGTAGGATTCGGAAGAATTAGGGTCAAAACCTTCATAGGTTTGGGTGTAGTTGTCTTCAAGAAGAATAACCGAGTTTTCCTTTTTCGCCACGTCCAGGTTTTCATTCGTACGGTGCAAGCCAAGTGTAAATGTCTCTGTTCCACGTGTCGACGGCGTACCACATGTGTTGGCATGAATTGAGATAAACAAGTCTGCTTTGTTTTTATTGGCAATTCTTGACCGGTCAATCAATGGAATGAAAACATCTGTACTACGGGTGTATATAATTTTCACATCTGAGAAATTCTCAGAAATAAGTTTTCCAAGTTTGAGTCCCACTCCCAAAACAATATCTTTTTCACGCACCCCGTTATTTACCGCACCGGGGTCTTTACCCCCGTGACCCGGGTCTATAACAACAACCATTTGTTTCCCGGGATTACCCGCAAAAACTTGTGATACAATGGCAGATAATCCGATAAATAGTAAGACTAAAAGGAGTGCTAAACTGAGGGTGCGATACTTTGTCATGGCAAATTGTATTTCGTTGCAAAAGTATAAATATTAAAAATATTTTACATTCCTTGACATTTAGGTATAGGCCTTATTTATATTTTTGCAAACCGAACGCAAATTGTGTCCGAATTTATAAACAGTGGTTTTGATCAAAATTCTTCTTGTAAATGTATTATTTTTAGTTGCCTTTACTGCGGTTGGTCAACTTAAACCAGTAAAATCGGGGACAACTCCTGAAGTTCCGCTGCCTTTGCCTGTAATTAAAAATGATTCAATATTGACTTTGCCCAAAGACTCAGTTTCTGTTTCTCCTGAAACCGGCCAAAAAGATTCAATCCCCAAACCCATCCTCGAATCTATTATAACCTATTCGGCAGAGGATTCTATCATTCCTGATTTCGAAAATCAAAAAATGTACCTCTATAAAGGTGGTGTTATCAATTATGAAAATATTGAACTTCGCGCTGATTATATCATGCTCGATTTGGTGAACAAAGAAGTCTATGCCGAAGGTTTGCCCGATTCGACAGGTGTTGTTGTCGGAACTCCGGTATTTAAGGATGGCGGCGATGAATTTGAATCAAAAACTCTTCGGTACAATTTTGAGACACAGAAAGGTATTATTGCTGATGTAAAGACCAAGCAGGGAGATGGCTTTGTTCACAGCGACATTACCAAGAAGGTGGGTGAGGATGAGTTTATCCTGGAGCGCGGAAAATATACAACCTGCGATGCTGATCACCCGCATTTCTACCTTCGGATGACCAAGGCAAAAGTTATTTCGAACAAGAAAATTATTACAGGGCCTGCTTACATGGTGCTCGAAGACTTTCCGATTTATTTTCCGATGATTCCGTTTGGGTATTTCCCCAATTCAACAACGTACACTTCAGGAATTCTGATCCCAACATACGGCGAAGAGCACAACCGTGGATTTTTTCTTCGGGAAGGTGGTTATTATTGGGCTGCAAGCGATCATTTTGATTTGGCTGTCAAAGGCGACATTTTTTCAAAAGGCTCATGGGCAACCAATATTCATACCAACTATAAAACCATTTACCGGTTTAGTGGTAGTTTCGACTTCAGGTATAATTTAAATAAATATTCAGAAAAGCCATTACCCGACGCAAGAACCGATAAAGGTTTTAGCCTTGCCTGGAGCCACTCGCAAGATTCCAAAGCCAATCCCAGCCGTACGTTCAATGCCAATGTTAATCTGTCTTCTGCTTCATATGATAAAGAAAACTCATACCTAAACAGCAGCGTATCTGTTCAGAGTTATCTGCAGACGCAGAAATCGTCGAGTATTTCGTATTCCAAGAAGTTCGAGAATTCGCCATTTAACATGTCGGTGAGTTTCAGGCACTCTCAAAATTCCAGAGACTCCACGTTGTCGGTATCATTTCCTGAGCTGACTTTTAATATGGCCAAAATCAACCCTTTCAAGCGGAAAGTCAGAATTGGTGGCGTAAAATGGTATGAAAAGATCAGTATTAGTTATTCGGGAAACATCCGGAATTCGATTTCTAATGTAAAAGAAGACCAGTTTTTTCGTAAAAATTTGATCAAAGACTGGCAAAATGGATGGAAACATTCTATCCCGATTACTTTGCCATCCTTTAACCTGTTTAAGTATATCAACCTAAGTCCGACTTTTAGCTATAACGAACGTTGGTATACCAGCACGATAAACAAGATATATAATCCCGGCGCACAGTTTTTGCCACCTTTACAGAATCATGTCGAGATTGATACGGTATACGGTTTCAGAAGAAATTATGACTACGCATACAGCATTAGCTCGTCAACAAATATATACGGGATGTATACCATGCGTAATCCGAATTCGCGGATCAAGGCAATCAGGCACAAGATGACTCCCAGTGTAAGTTTGAGTTATATGCCCGATTTTAGTCAAAAGAAATTTGGTTTCTGGGGAACTTATACCGACGAAACAGGTAAAGAAGTTTACTACAACCATTTTGATAGAACTATTTTTGGTTCCGCTGGTCGTGGCGAAAGCGGCTCGATTTCGTTTTCGCTTATGAACAACCTTGAGGCTAAAGTGCTTGATGTTGCTTCTGATAGTTTGAAAACGAAAGACGATAAGGTCAAATATAAAAAGGTAAAAATTATCGACAACCTTGGTTTTAGCGGAAGCTACAACATGATTGCCGACTCGATGAAGATGAGCACCATTGCGGTAACTGCACGCACTACAATTAAGGGCATTAGCGTTAATATGGGAGCTACACTTGATCCATATATGGTCGACCAGAAAGGAAATCGTTACAACGAATATGTATGGAACCATTTGGCCGGAGTTAAAAAGTTGGGCCGGCTCACATCAGCAAATATGTCGTTTGGAATGAATTTCCAGTCGAAACAAGGCAAGAAAAATAATGCTCCTGGCGGTGGCGAGAAGCAGGAGGGAGAGCAGCCTGCCGAGCAACAGCCGGAGCCGGTAAAAGAAGATGGACCGTTATATGCCGATTTTAATATTCCATGGACATTCAGATTTGACTATACGTTGTTTTATTCTAACTCTTTCAAACCCGATTCACAAACCGGAAAAATCAATAAGACATTAAATCAAGGATTGAGTATGAGCGGAACCCTAAAGCTGACTCAAAACTGGGACATGTCGATGAACACCAATTTTGATATTCAGGCCATGAAATTCTCGTTCACAACGTTCAATGTAAGCCGTAGTTTACACTGTTGGAATATGTCTTTTGGATTTGTTCCATTTGGCGACAGAAAGAGTTACAGTTTCACTCTGTCGGCCAGTTCTTCAATTTTACAGGATTTGAAGGTTTCCAAGCAAAGTTCGTGGCGCGATAATTAGCTTTTTGTCAAATGTTTGTTAGTCACTGTGTCTTTCTGATTTTTTTTTTGGCAAAGGATTAATAATGATTTAATTCATAAATGCTGAACAAATTTTTTTTATTTGTGTCTGAGATGTAAATTTATTACATTTATAGAACTTTTCGTGGAAGTAAAATTTTAATCTGGGTATGGTTGTATTCATGGTAAATAAATCTTTCATCTAAAATTTGATCGCATGAATTTTCAGAAGAAAATTTTGATTATTGAAGATGATCCTGGATTAGGCATTACAGTGCAAAATGTGCTTAAACTGAATAAATATGACGTATGTTATGCCAATAATGGTGTAACTGGAGTTCAGAAAGCATTTGAATATAATCCGAACTTAATTTTGTGCGACATTAACATGGTTCCCCTTGACGGTTATCAGGTTTATAAGGTACTCGAAGAAAGTTCTATGTTGAGCCGTACCCCTTTTATTTTCCTGACCGGAGCCTCCGAAATTGGTGATATTCGTTACGGAATGTCGCTTGGTGCTGATGATTATATTGTTAAACCATTCAATAATGCCGACCTGATTAAAACGATCGAGAAACGACTGGAAAAGTTCAGAGCGATAAGAGAAAGTGCCAGCAGGGAATTTGACCGTCTTTTTGAACTTTCTCCGGCAGGTATTTTTATTTTCGATGGTAAGATCAT
>JAEWME010000112.1 GCA_023393265.1 Bacteroidota bacterium
TTTCTTTCCCCGACTCGAAAACAGCGTTTTCAAAATTAGCATTCTAAACTACCTTTACAAAAAATACAAACCACAGATGCACGGAAAAATTGCCGTTTACGAACAGATGACGCATTTTGTCGGAAAAGCAATGAATTTACTCGACGAACAGAGTTTCGAAGAACTGCGCAGTTTTGTTGTGTCGGAGCAGCACCTCGATGGCGGCTTTTGCGATCGCGGTGGTCGTCCTGATTTGTATTATTCGCTGTTTGGAATGATGATTCAGAAGAGTGGACCACAAGGTCCCTCCAAGGGGTACTTTGGGGAGGGTTTGGCATCACTGGATCGTCTTCGGCAATTTGTTGTCCATCAGTCCAGCATAAAAGTTTCCGGATTTATTGAGCAGTGTTGTCTGTCATTGCTTCAAAAGGAATTAAGAATCAGTCGCATTGCTCGTGCAGGATTATTGTTTCGAATTTTTCGGTCGGTTTGGAAGGAACGGTATTCTATTAACCTTTCGTATCGTAGTTTTGTCCTGTTTCTCACGCTTGATGCGGTTTTGCCTTTCTCCGGAATATTGAAAAAGTTCTCCGGAAAAATGCTCGCAAAAGTACAGGTTGATGAGCATTCGCCTTGTTCCGAAATCGCTGCCCGTGTTTTTATCCTGAATACGAGGGGTCGGGATCATTCTGCTGAGCGAAAATTGCTTTATTCACTGGTTAACGAATCCGGCGGATTTAAGGCTTTTAGTCATTCTTCTTCGGCCGATATGCTTTCGACGGCTGTTGCGCTTTTTTCGCTTTATTCATGTGGCTGCGATTTGAGGATGATTAAACCAGCTTGCCTTGGTTTTGTGGAGCAAAATTTTTCGAATGGCGCATTTCTTTCAGGCGATGGAGACCGGGTCGCTGATCTCGAATATACATTTTACGGTTTGCTGGCATTGGGGGTGCTGGCGTATTGAAGGATTGAGTGACTGATGGATTGAATGAGTTAGGTGACAAATTCGAAATTGAAAAAGATGAATCCAGATATAGAAAGTAAGTTTTCGGAACTCTCAGGCTTGTTGCTTCAAAAGCGCAATGCAAAAGGATACTGGGAAGGTCGGCTTTCGTCGAGTGCGCTTGGCGTTGCAGTGGCTGTAACTGCCCTGCATTTTTACGATGCGCAAATTAATCGAACCGAAATCTCATCCGGATTGAACTGGCTTCGCGATAACGTCAATGCAGATGGCGGTTTTGGCGACTCGCCGCGAAGTATAAGCAATGTGAGCACTAGTTTGCTTTGTTATGCAGCCGCAAAAGCTACTGCAAAGAACTTCGGAAATGAGTTTTTGCTATCCAAACTCGAAGCCTATTTGCGTTCACAAAACATCGACGTTCGCTCTGAAAACCTGATCTCGGCAATTCTTGATTTTTACAAAACCGATCGTACTTTTTCTGTTCCTATTTTGGCCATGTGTGCTTTGTGTGGTGTTCCCGGTAAAGAGGCATTCGAGGCGATTCCGCAACTGCCGTTCGAATTGTCGTTATTACCACGGTCGCTTTATAGTGCGCTGCACCTGAGTGTGGTGAGCTACGCCATTCCGGCGCTGATTGCGGTTGGTATTGCCATCTTCAGGAATAAGCGAAAGAAAAACCTGGTTTTGAAGGTCGTCAGAGAATCGGCGGTGTCGGGGTCTCTTCGTCTTTTGCGGAGGATTCAACCCGAAAGCGGCGGGTATCTGGAGGCTATTCCGCTCACCGCGTTTGTTTGCCTTTGTCTGACTGAATCAGGTTTTCACGATTTAGAGGTGGTACGTGATGGCATATCATTCCTGAAGCGGACACAACGAACTGATGGCAGTTGGCCGATCGATATTGACCTGTCGACCTGGGTGACTACGCTGGCCGTAAAATCGGTGAAAAACCATCCGGAGGTTTTGTCTTCAGAAGATAAAGTTAAACTGACGGATCATCTACTGGCTATTCAAAACAGGCAAGTTCACCCTTTCAACGGAACACAGCCTGGTGGATGGGGCTGGACTACCCATTCCGGCTCAGTGCCCGACGGCGACGATACACCGGGTGCTGTTTTGGCGCTCATCGCACTGAATGAAAAAAATCCGGAAAGAATAAAGGATGCAGTTTTGGCCGGATGCAACTGGCTGTTACAATTGCAGAACAGCGACGGCGGAATGCCTACTTTTTCGCGCGGATGGGGCAAGCTTCCTTTCGATCAAAGCTGCGCCGATTTGACTGGTCACGCAGTATTGGCGCTGGCAGAAACATTGAATTTGTTTCAGACAGATTTAAAAAAGAGTGAGATTCGGAAACTTAGAAACGGATTTGTACTGGCATTAAAATATCTGCGGAAGCAGCAAAATGCCAACGGTTATTGGTTGCCGTTGTGGTTCGGAAATCAATCGACTGCCGGTCACACGAACCCGGTTTATGGCACGGCACGGGTTACTGCTTATCTGAATGAGGCGCTGAATACGGTGATCGGGAAAGAATATGCGCATATTATCGGACTGATGGTAAAAGATGGTTGTCGCTATCTCGCATCAGTTCAAAATGCAGACGGCAGTTGGGGTGGAGCTGAAAAGGTTAGTGGCAGCATCGAAGAAACAGCGCTTGCCGTTACTGCTCTTTCTGCCAGTGGTTATACCGTGGAGCGCCATCGCGGACTTGAATGGCTTGCACAAAAAACAAAATCCGACGGGCTGGTTGCTTCTCCCATCGGATTGTATTTTGCGTCGCTTTGGTACGACGAGGAAATGTACCCGCTTACTGCTTACCTCGAATGTCTTTCGGCGATTGACAATCGTTGATTATTTGATCAAAACCGCAGGGCTGACTTTTATTTCCATCAGGTAGCCTTTGCACACACCTTTTACTTTTACCTGATTGCCAGCTGCAAGTTCCTCAATAGCGGATTGATTGTCGACTGTCCATGCACTGTCGAGTTGACAGCTAATGCCCTGCATTTCGTCTTCCAAAACCAGCAATTCCGCTCCGTTGGGCAGTTGATTTTTAGCTGCTAGCTTGCCGGTTATTTCGAGTACTTTCTCTCCATATTTGGTGGTTGCAGCCGTTTCGTCTTTTTCAAATTCACTTAGTAAATCAGGGGCATTCACCACAAAATCGGCTTTTAGTTTACTCACATCGGCATGAGGCTTAAAAAACATTTTCAGGCCAATGCCAGCTCCAATGAGCCCGACAGCAACAACTGTAAGTAAGATGTATTTTACTTTCATTTTTTCCTTTTTTTCGGTTTCCGATTTTGCTATTGCCGGTATGGCTGATATTCTGCTTTTACAGTAATTTCCATTTCTTTGCCAATTTTGTCGCGCACCAGCGATGGGATTGTGATGCCGAAATCTTCAGGAACCACGTTGAATTTGGTGTTCCCAACCAGTTTGCCGTTTTCGATTCCCAGTTTAGCCGGAACACTGATTTGCTTATCAACGCCGTGCAGAGACAAGGTTCCGGAAACTTTTACTTCGGCAACCGGCGAGGTGAGCATCTCCTTTTTGAAACCTTCAATTTTTCCGTTGAACTTTGCTTTCGGAAATTTGGTACTTTCCATGTAGTTTTCATTGAAATGTTCCTCCATCAGGGCTCGTTTGAAATGGAAGGTTGTCATCAGTGCCTGAAATGCAATTTCACCGGTTTCACCATTCAGGATGGTAACTGCTTCGTTGCTTTCACCCAGAATATCTTCCAATGGTGTTGACGAATAGAAAGAGATGTACGCATTTTTTGTAATAAATTTTCCCTGGCTAAATGCACTGGTCGTTACGATAAGCAAGCTCAGCGCGATAAAAATTCGTTTCATTATCTGTCTTTTTGGAATGAAAATACCCTAGAAATATTAAATCCGAGATGGATACCATTGTCGAACCAGTTGTCGGTGGTTTGCGGGATGAAGGTACCCTCGCGCATACCCAGAGAGTTGGTCAGCATGATTTGGAAAACGTGTCCTCCGGTTTCGATGTCAACGCCAACTGAGGCAGAATTATAATATCTTGTATCCAGAAATTTTCGGTTCGGATTGAGGGCGTAGTAATATTCGGCGTTCAGCGATAATCGTTTCGAAAGTTTGTAACGCGCTCCAAATCCCAACGCATAAACATCGTTCAGATCGAGTTCTGTTGGAACCAGATTCCGGTGAATAAATGTTGGCGAAAGCTGGATGGAAAGATTGTCGCTAAACTTTCTGGCAACCAGCAGTTGGTGCACATAAGTCATTCGCGATGAGAAATAGTTGGATCGGGTTGGATCCTGAAATTTCAGTGTATTGAGTTCTACGGATGTCAAATAACTGAGTGATACCGGCATGTTGACTTCGCCTTTCGATTGTCTCAGTAGCCTGAATTTTGCAAAAGTGTCGTATGTTTTATTGAAACTTCCTCTTCCGGCACCCAGCATCAGCCAGTCGGTAAGCCCGTATTCGAGGCTGAAATGTATTTCCGAATGATCAAGTCCAAACAATCCGTAGGCTCCGTCATTGAGTGGTCCGAACCGGTGCGAAATGCGAAAATCCAGTTGTTTCTTTTTCATTTGCTGAACCGAATGGCCGTTGATGATTCGGCTGGCTTTAAATGTTGCAGTAACATATTCGGTTGCGGGCTTTGTTTCAGCATTAAGTAGTTCTTCCAGGTCCTGGCTATAGGCAAATCCTGAAAAAAACAGGAATATCATTGACAGAAAGATCAGTTTATGATTCATCTTTTCTCGTTTTAATTGTTGGGTTTTCCGTTGTCAATCCACGTTTGAAGCTGGTTAATTTCACAATCAGTCAGTTTGCCACCGCCGTTAGGCATAGGAATGTATCCTGAATCGTGCCTGATTGTTCCCATCAGTTTGCCGTTATTCACGAACGAAACAACGTCTGTATAATTTTCAAGTGCTACTCCGCCACCGCTGTGTAATGCGTTTGAGTTGGAATGGCAAGAATAGCACGATGCCTGTAGAATGGGTTTCACATTGGCTGCATAAGTGACATTGCTCAAATCACATCCTGATGCCACTTCAGGATAAAGCCGCTCCTCGTTGTCGTAATAGCAGCCTGCAATTGTTGCTAAAAAAGCGACCAGCAATAAAAATATTATTCGTTTCATGTCCCGATTTTTAGTTGTATCCCTGTTTAATCCAAAGCTCAATTTGTTTCACTTCGCAATTGTCGAGTGTATACGTGGGAGGCATAGCCGGGTATCCGGATTGCCTTTTCACTGCGCCCAGAAGTTTTCCTGAACTTGCCACGGCCTTTATCCCGCTTTCGTTGGTTAAGGTTATTCCTCCTGAAGGATTATTCGCTCCGTGGCATGATGCACACGACAAATCGACGATGGATTTTATTTGTCCCTGGTAGGTAATTGTTCCGGTTGTGTCGCAGGGTGTTGCACATTCTTCGTTTAGCGCTCCCCGTTTGATCCAGCTATAGAT
>JAEWME010000118.1 GCA_023393265.1 Bacteroidota bacterium
CTCTTTGCGTGGCTTCCTTGTCTTTGTAGTTGACGATCGACTCCCAGCTTCCCTTGATTCCCAGCGGATCGCCGTAAACCTCGATGAACCCGTTGACAAAATCGATTTCTCCCTGCATTTCTTTCACCCACTCAATGCTGTATTCGTCGAAAACGGCCAAATCGCCGGTTTCGTAATATTTTACAAGCAGCGCAATCACTTTTTTCTGAAGATCATACTCGGCATATTTGGCGGCCTCATTCAGCCCAAAGATGATCTGTTCGATGGCTTCACCGTATTTTCCGTTTAGTTTCCAGACTTTTTCCTTCAGTTGCCCGTTTTCTTTCACCAGCGTCGAGTTCAGTCCCCACGAAACCGGTTCGGCATTCCCGTCGGCTTTCTTCTGTCCATAAAAAGCCTCCGCTTCCGCCTCGGTGACACCCTCATAATAATTGTTGCTCGACGCCAAAATCAGGTCTTTCCCGGCATCCAGACTAACCCTTTTTGTTTCGGCCTCCGGATCAAAAATCACCATTTTAATCTCAGCGATGAACGATTTAAACCTCACTCCTTTAGGCGTTTTGAAAAAAAGCCATTTCGACTTGGAGATCAGATGGTCAAAATAAGCCTCGCTGAAGCCAGCCGGAATTTTCTCGGTGGAATAATGGTGATGGATGCCATTTGAAAACCAAATGCGTTTGAGGTACACTTCGAACTGTGCAAAATCGTCAGTTTGCCGGTCGCCTTTGAAGGTTTTCCAGATATTTTCGAGCACGGCCCGCACTTGCAGGTTCCAGCGATTGTTTTGATCCCAAAGGATATCGCGACCACAGAGGGCAGCCTGCGACAGGTAATAAATGTACAATTTCCGGTTCAGATCGAGCTTTTCGAACCCCGGAACCTCGTATCTCAGAATCTTTACATCGGCAAATTTTTCAACAAAAACTTCCATCTCCAACTCACTTATTTAGTTCGTAAAATTTCTTTTCTATCAAATCGACTCGCTTGATGGACAGTCGCAGCCATTCAAGCATCAACTCGTCCTTTTCCTGATTGGAAAGCTGCCAGTTGATCGCGGAATTGCGCAAACGATGCGTCAAATGGTGTATAGTAACAGCCACCGACACCGAAACGTTCAGGCTTTCGGTAAAGCCAACCATCGGAATCTTCATAAACTCATCGGCTTCGCTTTTTGCCCATTCGGTCAAACCGGGACGTTCGGTTCCGAAGAGAAAAGCAGCTTTCCCCTTTTCCAGATCGACATCTTCGAGATTGACATCGTGCTCGTGCGGACTGGCAGCGATGATGCGATACCCCTGGCTTTTCAGCTTCCGGAGGGCCACAATGGTGTTATTTTCCTCCTGATTGTACCGTTCGATGCTGAGCCAGTTGGAAGCACCACGCACTACATTGGGATTAACATGAAACAGGTTCCTGTCTTCAATCACGTGAACCGTTTGAACGCCAAAACAATCGGCTGTACGCAATACGGCGCTGGCATTTTGCGACTGGAAGATATCCTCCAAAACAACGGTCAGATAGTTCGTTCTTTGCGAGAGTATTTTATTAAACAAAGAAAACCTTTCAGGTGTTACAAAACCGGAAAGGTATTCAATCAACTGCTTGTTCATCGAATCTGGTTTGACGAACAAAGATAAAAAAAGGGAAGCATTTTCTTTTTGCCTCCCTCGATAATCTCTTTTCAGGAAATACTAGATTGTATCGGCTAATTCTGCACCTGGTTTAAACTTAACAACTTTCTTAGCGGTAATCTCAATTGTTTTACCTGTTTGTGGGTTTCTGCCGGTTCTTGCGCTGCGAGTGGCAACTGAGAAAGAGCCAAATCCAATAAGAGCAACGCGGTCACCATTTTTAAGGGCATCAGAGGTGGCATCAACGAAAGCATCCAATGCTTTTTTAGCATCAGCTTTTGTTAAACTAGCTTTTTCAGCAATTGCATCGATTAATTGTGCTTTGTTCATAAGAAAACTGTTTTTAAGGTTAAAAAATATCTGTATGATAAAAGTTTTAAAATCGGTAATCAAAAGAAACCAAAAAACCCGTAAAACATTAATAAAATCAATACTTTCAAATGGTTAATTTTAATATGATACTAAATTCCTAAATATGATTCAAAAAAACAACCATTGGTAAACATTTTTTAAAAAAAATATTTATTCAATTTTTTTCGCCATTGCTTTTGCGGATAAAGAAAAAGTTCTACTTTTGCCACGCGTTTGGAGAGATGGCAGAGTGGTCGATCGCGGCGGTCTTGAAAACCGTTGACCGTGAGAGCGGTCCGGGGGTTCGAATCCCTCTCTCTCCGCAAATCATAAAGGTCTGAATTCCAGCAGGATTCAGACCTTTTTCTTCATCACACATTGAACAGAAGAGCCATTCAATTATTCTAATATAACTTCCTGATTTTGACCCTCTTTTAGTTCAATTTCGCGCTTAATATTTCCTGAAATCAAAACAGTTTTTCCTGACTTACGCGCGGTCACAGTAACTTTTTTAACCATTTTGTTATGCCATTCCATCGACAAAACAAAGCCGCCGCGTGCACAAAGCCCTTTCACTGAGCCATCTTTCCACTCGTCTGGAAGCGCAGGAAGTAAACGAATCTCATGTTCGTCAGACTGAATCAGCATCTCGGCAACAGCCGCTGCACCACCAAAATTTCCGTCAATTTGAAAAGGAGGGTGAGCGTCGAACAAATTCGGGTAGGTTCCGCCACCGCGATGCATACTGTTTTTTACTCCATCAGGATCAACATAACGTAACAATTCTCGGTACATCTTGTATGCATGGTTTCCATCGAGCAAACGGGCCCAAAGATTAATTCGCCATCCCTTCGACCAACCAGTAGTCTCGTCACCTTTTATTTCGAGCGTTTTCGCGCAAGCTTTGGCCAAATCAGGGGTCGTTAAAGGTGAAATCTGGCTCCCCGGGAAGAGTCCGAATAAATGCGACTGATGCCTGTGTTTAGGATCCTGATCTTCCCAATCGTAATACCATTCCTGAAGGTTTCCCTTTTTCCCGATTTGATAGGGATGTAAGCGCGCCAGCGCATTTTCAAGCCTGTTCCTGAAATCAGCGTCAATATCCAGGATTTTCGAAGCTGCAATGGTCTGCGAAAAACACTCCCGAATCATCGCCAAATCGGCAGTTCCGCCATACAATGTCGCTCCAACATACCCATCAGGAGTGCGATAATTATTTTCAGGAGAAGTAGACGGTGATGTAATCAGGTTGCCATTTTTGTCTTCAACCAGCCAATCGAGACAAAACTGAGCGGCCCCTTTCATCAGCTCATATCCTTCATTCTTCAGAAAATCAATATCTTTTGTGAATAGATAATGTTGCCACAAGTGCGTTGAGAGCCAGGCACCACCCATGTTCCAGTTCGCCCAAACCGGATCGCCGTGACCGAAGTCGCCCACGGGATTACTCATTGCCCAGATATCGGAATTGTGACAAGCAACCCAGCCACCAGCCCCATAAAACGTTTTTGCTGTAACCGCCCCTGTAACTGCCAGATTTTTAATAAAACTCAGCAATGGACGGTGCATTTCTGACAGGTTTGTATTTTCGGCCAGCCAGTAGTTTTCTTCAGCATTGATGTTGGTCGTATAATTGCAACTCCATGGCGGCCGGATATATGGATTCCACAAGCCCTGCAAATTGGCTGGCACACCGACTGTTCGCGAACTGCTGATCAGCAAATACCGACCATATTGGAAATAAAGAATTTCGAGGTTTCTATCTTCTCTTCCTTCAGCATAGCGGCGCAAACGTTCGTCAGTCGGCAGATTGGGAGCATCAGTTTTTCCGAGATTTAGCTCCACCCGGTTAAAATACTGCTGATAATCGTCAAGATGAGCCTTTTTAATCTTATTAAAAGGCTTCTTTTCAGCCTGAACAAGTTGTGCTTCGGCAAGCTTTACAGCATCTTTTCCAT
>JAEWME010000172.1 GCA_023393265.1 Bacteroidota bacterium
GCTCCGAAGCCACTTCGTTGCCGCAACCACTCGCGTTCGAAAAAGTCCCGTTGGGCTTTTGCCGGTAATAATAGCCCGGAACCGTTTGGTTGAAATACGAGCGTTCGGTAAGGGCTGTGTGGTTGTACACAACGGCCATCAACACTCCAATGCCTGCCCGGTGTAAGGCCTGAACCAACATTTTCAACTCGGTGATTCGTGAAGTGTTGTTCGGGTTGCTGGCATAACTTCCTTCCGGCGCGTTAAAATTTTGAGGATCGTAGCCCCAATTGTAGCTTTCCTCCGGGAACTGCTCGTCGACTGTCAGAAAATCGTACACAGGCAACAGGTGGGCATGTGTAATTCCCAGTTCCTTCAGGTGGTCGATCCCCGTTTTTAAACCTTCAGGAGAAAGTGTCCCTTCTTCGGTGAAAGCCAGGTATTTCCCTTTATTTTTCATTCCCGATGAAGGCGACTTCGAAAAATCGCGTACATGCAGCTCGTAAATTACTGCCGCGGTCGGTTCCCCAAACACGATCCGGTAATCATGTTCCCAACCTTCAGGATTAGTAGTTGCAGGATCAAAAATCAACCCGCGGAGCCCATTGACACCAACGGCGCGAGCTTCCAGGCCCGGAGTCTCGTTCAACCACGAGCCGTCGTTTACCCTGATGGTGTAATAATATCCGTTCAGATCTCCTGAAATCCTGATGGCCCAGGTGCCGCTTTCTGCTTTTTCAAACTGGTCGATTCGAATGGCTTCGCCACCCTGTCCCTGGCGGTAGATGCGGAGTTCCACCTGGCTGGCAGTTGGAGCCCATATTTTTATGCGGGTCACGTTTCTTGAATACTGAACGCCTAAATCATTTCCGTCGTAATAGGGATAAGTCGAAAAGTCGATGCCATTAAATTTCCAGTTTCTCATCAAATCAGGTCTAATTTTCAAATTGTTCGAGCCGGTAAAATAAGCACAAAAAACGAAACGGGCTTGTCATTATTTTCAATAGCGGGAATCCGCAGCTAAAAAACCTTCTGCTAGGTAAACAGACTTTTCCTGAGTTTTACCTTGTTCGATTTCCATTTTCGACCGTCAACATCGGTGGCGAGTATCCTTCCGAAGTAAAAAGACTTGATCGAACGATCGTACTGATGAAAAGTGGCGGTTTCGATATGAAGTTGATGCACCCTTCCCGGCTCGATGTACATGGGATAGATGTGTTGTCCGTTGATTCCGTTAAGCCGGAAACGGCGTTTGGTCCAGATTTTACGAAATTCGAGTACCGGAGCATCAATGTTTGCCTCGCGTTTTCCTGTGTTTCGAATCGTCATTGTGAGTACCTGCGGGCGCAGTGGGCGGTCTTTTTCGAGAACTATATCGAGCTGTACTTTTCTGAAAAAACGAGTGAGCGACCGGCCTTTTCGTTTCCTGAAAAACTTTGTGAGTTCATAAACAACGAATGCCACAACAACTACGGAAAGTATTGCGATGATCTGCAAAAGGGTTTCCTTGCTCAAAGTGGTATCGTTGGGTAGCCAACCGAAAAGCGACATGCCCGATAAAAATGTAAAGCAGTTGATCATTTTAGCCGGAATAGATTTCCAAAAATAGGAAAAGAAAGGTGATAAAAGAGAGATTTGCTATCTCTTCTTTTCCGAATAGAAAAAGTAAAGGCCCCTTCTCCGGAGCCTTTTTCAAAATGGTATGTCTTTCAAAAAAATATCAGAAATGCAGAATTTCCTTGATTTTCTTGTATCCGGTTTTGCTCACTTTTAGCTTGGTCTTGTCTTTATCTTTCAGAATAACAATGTACGATTCCTTTTCGTATTGCTGAATTTCGGCGATGTTTTCAACCTGAACGATGTAAGAACGGTGAATGCGGATGAAATTCTTCGGATCGAGGTTGTTCTCAAAATATTTCATCGTCTTCTGTTTCATGTGCCGGCCATCGTACGTGTAAATCATCACATAGTCGTCCAGCGACTCGATGTAACGGATTTGATCGACAGTGATGATGTGGATTTTATGGCGGTCTTTCACCACGATGCGGTCGATAAAGCCTTCGCCCGGGCGGAAATTTGACAGTTCCTCCAGTTTCTCTGTGTTGTCTTCTGCACTTTGGATGCGGTGCTGCACTTTTTCTACAGCAGCCAGCAGTCGGTCTTTCGGGAAAGGTTTCAACAGGTAATCAACCGCATTCAGTTCGAAAGCTTTCAGAGCGTATTGGTCATACGCCGTAGTAAAAATGATTTGCGGCTTGTAGTCAAGAAGTTCAATCATCTCGAACCCAGTTATTTTGGGCATCTGGATGTCGAGAAAAACCAGGTCGGGCTTTTTCTCGTTGATGGTTTTCACCCCGTCGAAACCGTTTTCGCATTCGCCGATAATTTCGATATCCGGGTGGTCTTTCAGGTATGACCGCAACAGGTTGCGCGCCAGCTCTTCGTCTTCAATAATCAGGGTTTGTAGTTTTTCACTCATAGCTCAACGGTTTTTTGTGGAATGATTAACTGCACTTCAAAGCTTGTTTTATGGTCGGTAATTTGAATCAAATCGGGCTGATTGTATATAATTTCCATGCGTTTGCGTATGTTCCGAAGGCCAATTCCTTCGCCTTTCCGCTTAACCGAACTGGCGTCGTAGTCGTTTACGATATTGATCCGGAGAACGTTTCCGTCGCAAACACAGGTCGATTTGATGGTTACCTGCTCAGTCGTTTCGTAAACGCCATACTTGATCGCATTTTCGTAGAGCGGTTGCAGGATCATATTCGGGATTTCGGCGTCCAAACAATGCGGATCGATGTCGAATTCGGTGTTCAGCTTTTTTCCGAAGCGAACCTTCTCAATACTCAAATATAGCTTAATGTTTTCGAGCTCGCGCGAAAAGGAAACCATTTCCTTCTCGCTGTGCATAAGCGAATAGCGCATGAAAGCAGAGAGATTGATTACCATTTCCTGCGCCTTCTCCGGATTGCTCACCGTGAGCGATGAAATGGAATTGAGACTGTTGAAAAGGAAATGAGGGTTGATCTGCGATTTCAGCGCCTGAAGTTCTGCTTCGCGGATCAGCGCTTTGTATTCGCCCTCTTTTTTAATTTTTTCCTTCAGGCTTTGATAATAATTCACCGCGTAGAAAAAAACCAGGTAGATGGCATACATCACATATCCGGCAACAATCTTGGTTGGCAGCGAATTCTTAACAAAATCTTCGGTTTCGATGAAAGGCCTGAAAACGGCATACGAAATCATCACCCAGATGGTACAAAGGATTGACGCGGCGATGAAGTGGAAAAGCAACAGGCTGCCAATTGTCGAGTTTTCAGGACTGTTGTATTTTATGAGGTACCAGATACTCGATCCCAGAAGCGGATATAGCAGATAGTTTGTGAGCGAATCGAGCAACGAGTATGTTACCGCAACATCGTACCAGAAAACCTGTAGAATAATGTTGGAGAAACCAATGACTATCCAGAACGTGACATAGAAAAGGAGTAGCCGGTAGTTATTGGTTAAAGGGTGTTTCATCTGCTAGAAGTGTTTGACTTCGACACCGCCAAAAATTGAAACTCCTTTTATGACCAGTGTTTTCGACGGATCGTAATACCGGTCGCTGTAAGTTTCGCCCCGTTTGTCGGTGAAAGCGCCAAAAATGGTGGTTACTTCGTTCCGCACATTCCAGTCCATTGGTATTTTGAAGCCACAACCTCCGAAAACGCTCACGCAGTCGATGACAGCGCCGCCCGGCTGGAGATTGGCTTTGCGCAGGTCGAATTCGATGCCTCCGAAAATGGACGTTGCCTTTCCGCCAATGAGTGCCTGCGAATTGACAAAAATTTCGCGACCGCCAAAGATCACGAAATCATCAAATGTATTCATCGATCCTGATGGTCCCGGCGAGGGTTCTCCTGAAGGCTTGTCCGGCGGAATTGTTTGTCCTATCCTGAAGCGGCTGTGTTCTCTTTGCCTGAGTAGAATAGCAACTCCAATCACAACCAGTATCAGGGGGAAATAAATTCTTCTTAACTCGTGGGGGACAGTAATCATTTCAGGAATAAGGAACGTTCCGCCAATGACCACCATGATGGTTCCGGCAATGCGGTTTCCTCCGATAAGGGAAAGTACACCAACCCCAATCAGCAACATCTGCCACGACAAGAGCAGATCTGAAACCGATTCCGGAATCAGGTTCAGACGTTCCAGGATCATCACCAGACCCAGAAAAATCAGTACCACTCCAAAATAAAATCTTTTATCGTTTCTTCTTCGTTCCATCTTTTGCTTTTTACAATGATGCAAATGTAATTTTTATCATCAGCCAATCATCCCTCGATCGGCAAAACGCCTGAACTAATCGGCTAAAAGGCTTTGGCTTGTGCTAAAACAGTTTTGTGAGAATTACAATCCCGATGACTAACAGTAGTATGGGAAAGAATAATATCATCAGGATGCCTGGCACGATCAGAAAATGAGGGACCAGAATCATTACAAACAGTACCAGCAGCAAAGCACCAAAAAAACGTCGTCCTGCAATCAGGATGATTCCGGCCAAAATAGCCATAATAGGCAGGAAAGCGCCTATCGACCAACTTGCCAGGCTTTTGAAAAAATGGCCTACGCCGCTAAACAACCCTGATATTCCGGGTAGGTGAATGTCCCACCCGCTTTTACTCATGATCCACAGGATGCCTGAAATGATTAGCACATAAGCCCAAAAGCTACCTGAGTGATGTCTGTTTTCGCATTGTTTTTCCATGACTTGATTTCATTTTCTGATGGTGTAAAAGTATGGACCGTTCCAAACCTGCGACACCAAACATCGGTCAGTAAAAGTTTAAAATCGGCGAATGGATTGAAATCAAGGCAAAAAGAGGAAGTAATACTTAAAGAAAGTCGTTGATTTCAGATCGCTTCACTTTTCCCGTAGTTGTTTGGGGGAGTTTCTCTACGAAGAATATCTTTCCGGGCAATTCGTATGGCGTGAGTATCGTTTTTATCTCTTGCAGGAGGTTGCTCGTGTCAAAAGCTTTTCCTTCTATGACCAAAACCAGTTTTTGCCCGAGTTTATCGTCTGGAACAGAGGAAATCACAAACCGCTCTGCAATTAGCTTTTCCAGTTTTTTTTCAATGCTTTCGGGCTGGTATTTTATCCCTCCTGAAATAATTACTGAATCTGATCTTCCCAAAATTCTGAAACTCTTTTCATCATGAATTTCTGCCACATCGTTTGTTCGAAAAGGCTCCTGAAAGTCGGGATGGTGAATCAAAAGGCAACCGCGGTCGTCTATAGCAATGGTAATTCCCGGCAGGCAGTGGTAGGATTCGCTGTATCGCTTACCGGAGAGCTCTCGAATAGCAATATGAGAAGCTGTCTCGGTCATTCCGTAAGTGATGACACAACGGTTTGCCGATTTTTTCACTTGCTGTTCCAACTGGCCGGAAATAGCTGAGCCACCAATTAGCAGGTTATGAATATTCTCCAGATATGTTTTGCCCGACGGTTTCTCCAGAATTTTGGCGATTTGGTTGGGAACCATCGCCCCCAAATCAAAAGTTTGCTGAAGCAGAAATTCAAAGTCAGACGACGGATCGGCCGTGATGAGGTTCATTTGCCCGACAATGGCCCGAACAACCATCATTTTACCGGCAATGTAACGACAAGGCAAACTGAGCAACAGCCGGTCGGCATCTTTTAGTCCGAAATAGCGGATGGTGCGGCGTGCACTGTTGATCATGATTTGCTTCGGAAGGCGGATGTCTTTAGGCTCGCCGGTGCTTCCGGAGGTTTGCGCAACAACAAAATCAGCATTCGAAAACCATTCTTCTAGAAAAAGAAACAGCTCCTTCTCCCAGTCGGAGAGTGTGTTTTGCTGTGCCAAAAATCTTTCCTGAAGCATTTTTCTGGTCAGCTTTTCTCCATTCAAGATGATATGTTGATAATCGCTCTTCAAATTTCAAAAGTCATCATCGTCATTATCTTTGCTCATCGTCAAATCTGAAAGTTCCCAGTTTTTCTCCGGAATGTGCCAGAGCTTTTCTCCTGAAATTTCGAGTGGCGAGTCGAAATTATTGGTGAAAAGCTGTCCGGTTCCAAGTCCCTGCTCCGTGTTTGTATCAAGTTGTGCAGTCCATTGAGCGATGGCATTCAGCCCAATATTCGATTCCAGCGCCGAGGTCACCCACCAGCCGGTGTTGGCTTCTTTTGCCAGCTCTATCCAGCGGTTACATCCTGCTATTCCTCCGTGCAAACTTGGTTTCAGGATGAGGTAAGCAGGCCGGATTGTTTGGATCAGCTTCTCCATTTCTTTTCCGGAACTGATTCCGATCAGCTCTTCGTCGAGCGCAACCGGCACCGGCGACTGCTTGCAAAGTTGTGCCATCTCATTCCATCGGCCGGTTGCAATGGGCTGTTCAATGGAATGGATGTTCAAATCAGACAATCGTTTCAGGTTTTCGAGCGCTTGTTGGTAGGTGTAGGCGCAGTTGGCATCTACCCTTAGCGTAATGTCATCAGGAGAGAATTCTTTCCTGACAGATTTCAGGATTTCAAATTCGGTGTCGAAGTCAAGCGCACCGATTTTCATCTTGATACATCTAAAACCGGCTTCTATCTTCGACTGTATCTGCTGTTTCATAAAGTCTGGCTTTCCCATCCAGATCAGTCCATTTATCGGAATTCCTTTTCTGCCTTCGGTAAAATCGCCGGGAAAAAGCAGCCGTTTGCCTCCGTTTTTCAGATCGAGCATGGCTGTTTCGATGGCAAACTGGATGGCTGGCCACTCACGAAGTTCCTCTGGTGCCTGTGCGAAATAGTCTATTTGCTCACACACATACAGCAATTTGGTGTTCATCCGCGGGATGCCGTCGATACTCAAATCGGGCAGGGGAGCGCATTCGCCAATGCCGGTTGCAAGGCCGTCGGTAATAAAAATGAACCACGAATCGCGGGTGGTGTAAACGCCGCGCGAAGTGCCCGATGGTTGCCTGAACTGAAGTGTGTATTTTTTGAATGAAGCCTTCATAGTCTGGTTACTTTTAATAAATCGGGGCATTCAGCCAGTAATTCGCTCATGCTTTTCCGGAGAACCGGATGTTGCAGCGAAGGAGCGATTTCGGCCAGCGGAACAAGGACAAACCGGCGTTCCTGAATACGCGGATGCGGAATAATCAGTTTGTCCGACTTGACAATCCGGTCGTCGAAAAAAAGAATGTCGATGTCAATCGGCCTCGAAATATATTGAGTTTCCTTCCTGATTCTCCCCAATGCCAATTCTGTTGACTGCGTAGCTGCGAGAACTTCTTCAGGAGAAAGCGGGGTGCTTAGTTTAATTGCCTGATTCCAAAACAGATCATCAGATTCGAAACCCCATGGTTCGGTCTCGTAAATTCCCGAAAGTGCAGTAATCTCCCCAACCAGCGAACGCAGCAGCTTTCGGGCTTCAGTAAAAATCCTGCTTTTATCGCCCAGGTTGCCCCCTAATAATAAAAAAAGCACAGCCATATCAGCCCCGATTGAGTAACAAAAACACTAAATTCGTACAAATCTATTGTACATTTCAATCGAATCAAACAATTTCAAAAAAATACAGATGAAGCAATTTTTCAAATTTACACTGGCCTCTATTCTTGGCGTGTTTCTGGCCGGACTGTTACTCTTGTTTATAACCATTGGAATGATTTCGGCGATGTTATCGGTTTCCGACGAGCCGGTACAGATTGACAGCAACAGCATTCTGATACTGAAATTCGATCACCAGATTGTTGACCGGGCCAAAAAGAATCCGCTGGAAGGCTTGGATTTTGGCCTTTTTCAGGGCGAAAAAACAGTTGGACTCAACGACTTGCTCGATTGTATTCACAAGGCAAAAACCGACTACAATATCAGGGGAATTTACCTCAATCCGGTTGACATTGAAGCAGGCATGGCTTCTGTCGAAGAGATCCGGGCTGCCCTGAAAGACTTTAAAACTTCAGGAAAATTTATTTATGCTTATGGCGAAAATGTCTCACAAAAGGCTTATTTCCTGATGTCGGTTGCCGACAGCCTTGTGCTCAATCCACAGGGATCTGTCGATTTCAGGGGCCTTGGCGGCGAGCGTACATTCTACAAAAAAGGACTGGAAAAGCTGGGCGTGGAAATGCAGATTGTTCGTCATGGCAAATTTAAATCGGCAGTTGAGCCGTTTCTGCTCGATAAGATGAGCCCCGAAAACAGGCTTCAGACAGAGACTTATTTGAAAAGTATCTGGAACGGTATGTTGAACGAGATCTCTGCTTCGCGTAAC
>JAEWME010000177.1 GCA_023393265.1 Bacteroidota bacterium
ATTTCAAGGAAGTGATGCCGCCTTATTTGCGCTCGGCTTTTTCAGCGCAGTTTGGGCTTACCCGCGACGAAGCGCTGAACCGCGTCTATCGACAGGAAAGGCCCAACCAATTTTTGGCACAATTTGCTGCGTTTCTTTCACATCATGCACATTCGGCCTATTGTCAGGAATTTGTGCAACAAAATTTTATGGAATTTTTCGAACGGAATGTGCTCAAATTGCCGGACTACCGCCAATATCCCATCGGATTTGCGGGCTCTGTTGCCTGGTATTTCAGCCAAATTTTAATTACTGTTGCCGGTTATTATGGGTTTGAGCATCCTGAAGTTCTGAAAGATCCGATTGAAGGGCTGGCAAAGTATCACAAAAAATAATGTTGCGGGTTGCGGGATACGGGTTGCGGATCAGGCAAAAAACACGCAACGTTCATTTATAACAAAAAAAACATGACTACAATAAGCGTCACTGAAGCAGATTCATTGTACGACGATCTGGAGAAGAAATCGACCAGGGAATTGCTGGAATCGATCCATGCCGAAGACCACAAAGTGCTTCCAGCGGTGGCAAAGGCCATTCCGCAGATCGAAAAGCTGGTAAACGAAGTTCTCTTCAGGATGAAAGCGGGCGGGCGCCTGTTTTACATCGGAGCAGGTACCAGCGGACGTTTGGGAATTCTCGATGCCTCGGAGATTCCGCCAACCTACGGCGTTGGCCACGACCTGATCATCGGCCTCATTGCCGGTGGCGACCGCGCCATCCGGAAAGCGGTTGAAATGGCCGAAGACGACAAAGAACAAGGATGGAAAGACCTCCAAAAATATCAACCCGGAAAACTCGACACCATCATTGGAATTGCAGCATCCGGAAGAACTCCTTATGTGGCCGGTACCTTGTGGAAGGCTCGTGAAAACGGACTACTGACTGCCTGCATCGTAAATAACCCCGACAGTATTTTGGCACAGACAGCCGAAATAGCTATTGAAGCCATCGTTGGACCAGAATTCGTAACCGGCAGTACCCGAATGAAATCAGGCACCTCGCAAAAGCTAATCCTGAACATGATTTCTACTTCGCTGATGATTAAACTTGGGCGGGTTAAAGGCAACAAAATGGTGAATATGCAACTAACCAACCAAAAACTGATCAACCGCGGCACCCGAATGATTATGGCAGAACTGGGTTACGACGAAACGAAAGCCAAACGCCTGCTGTTGTTGCATGGCTCGGTGGATGCGGTACTGAGGGCCGCAGAGGAATAAAAAACGGCTAGGATTTTTTCGACAGCGGAAAGCTCATTCCAACTCTAATTCCCAATTCATCAAACTGGTTTCTATCCTCATGCGGAGAAAATTGTATCAACGCCCTCCTCTTAACATATAGATTAACAAAGACAGAACTTCCAGACTTGAAGTCGTATTTTGCAGCAACACCAAATACACAACCCAATCCTGATTGATAACGGGCTTCCTTATATCCACCGGCATCCAGATCAATCAAAACTCCACTATTCACAAAAAAGAACCTTAGAAAATTGGCATTTAGGGTTACAGGGAAGCTTATTAAGGTCGAATTTGCTTTGCTTTCAATAAAGTCATCAAATGGAAAGACTGTCTTCAGAGAACCAATCTTCCTCGAATATTCAATACCGGTTTCATATTCCAGCCATG
Organism: Bacteroidota bacterium; assembly: GCA_023393265.1. Taxonomy (GTDB): domain Bacteria; phylum Bacteroidota; class Bacteroidia; order Bacteroidales; family Prolixibacteraceae; genus Aquipluma. Next base: position 1,668 of record JAEWME010000177.1, read on the forward strand.
AATTAAGAGGTTTAACATAGCTAATTCCTATCGCATACACCATTTTTTCAATGTAGTATTCATCCCCATAGGAACCTCCAGAATATCTAAGATTATTTTGTCGCCAATCCTCCTGTAGAAGTATAAAATTGTAGCTTATTCCCAATTTCCCGGATTTATTTTTTGTATCCTGAGCATCCAAAGAGAATATACAAAAAACAAGCAATGCCGCAAATACCAAAGCTCTTTTCATAAAAGATAAGTTAGATCAGAAGGAGAATTCTATTTCTAACAAATATAAGAAATCTTATAAAAATTAAAATTAGCATTTACAAACAAAAAAAGCCTCAGTTTCCTGAAGCTTTATCGCGGTGCGGACGGGACTCGAACCCGCGACCCTCGGCGTGACAGGCCGATATTCTAACCGACTGAACTACCGCACCAATTTCTTTGCTTTTAATATTGGGCTTTGCGGTGCGGACGGGACTCGAACCCGCGACCCCCGGCGTGACAGGCCGGTATTCTAACCGACTGAACTACCGCACCAGATTAGAATTTTCGTCTTATTTTGGTCACCCAAAAACCGAACTTTACCCAATATTTTAAACAGTTTTTTTTAGAACAATCCTCCTGAAATCCGTTTCTCAAAAGGCTTTGCAAATATAGTGCTTCTTTTTTTTCCCACAATAGGCCGAAATAAAATTTTAGACAAATTATTCAGTAAACCAAAATCCACAATAATAAACTACAAATCAATACATTAACATCAAAAATCAGAACCAATAAAATTCGATTTATCCAACTTCTTTTCGCCATTCCACCTGTATGCCACCAATTTACCGGTACGGGTCACACACGAATCAACGCAGCAGAGATTGTCGGCCATGATACCACAACACTGCTTCAAACAATAATGCCCGAAGAAAACGATCGGTGCTTTTGCCGGATATGGTTTTCTCGGCCTGACAACTTCTTTTGGAATTGTGTATGCGGGAAGCTCAAATCTGCTTTCGAGCGAGATTTCCTTGAATGTTTTGCCTTCAGCGGGCTCCCACCACTTCATCCGGAAAGAGCGGTGCGGACGCCCTTCGCTATCGAAAACAAGTAAATCTTTGGGCAATTGAAGATCAATTCCTTTGCAGGTTTCCCAGAAACTATCAGAGAAGGAACTTGTATTCAGGGCGATTTCCCGAAGCTGTTGCTTCGTAATTTTCGGACCGGTAATCACACTTTTTATTTGCTCAATATTCTTATCGTCCCAACAGGCATGAACAACCCTGATATCGCCAAAATCGAGAAACATTGGCAGGGTGCGAAGCCATTTCAGGTGACCTTTAAATTCATCTTTATATAATTCAAACTCGGCCAAAGTTTGATTGATTTGCAACTGATATTTGGGAATGCGCTTTTTATAATATTTCCCTTCAATATCGCGTAAATAATAAAGAACCGCATACATCTCGTGGTTACCAAGTATAGCGTAAGCTGAACCGGTTTCAACCATTTTTCTGATCAGGTTTAATGTTTCCCTGATTTTTGGACCACGATTAATAAAGTCTCCTACAAAAACAGCCTTGCGCGACAGATGTGAAAAACTATCATTTTTCTGAGTATATCCCATTTTTTTCAGGAGGGATTTTAACTGATCGGCATGACCATGAACATCTCCAATGATATCGTACATACAAAAAAGCCCGGATGAATTTATATCCGGGCAATTTAATCTATTTTTTGTGAACTAAAAACGGTATTTTGATCCTGATTTCTGACAATTCAGTTTTTTTTACCAGAAATACCAATAAAATAAGGCACAGAAAACAACGACGCCTAACGAAGCAATAACATCCCATTTGTCCCAGCTCTTGCGGATAAGCGCTTTATAGTCGCCAGTGAAAGTGATCGCTTCGATTTGCTGAGCAGTTGGCTTGGGTGTAAAAAACGACAC
>JAEWME010000199.1 GCA_023393265.1 Bacteroidota bacterium
GGATTGATTGCTTTATACTGAATGTCGGTTGGCCGACGAAAACCGAGAGATGCAAGGTTTTTCTTGATATCTTCGGAAATGCGGTAATCTTCAAATTTCATCAGTCGCTTATTTCAATTGCAAAGAAACAACATTAATCCGGAAGAGTTTCTTTCTGAAAAATAGATTTTAAGTTTTGCCGGAAATAAAAAAGGGAAGCTGTTTTAGCTTCCCTTGGCATATTATCAAAACCTAGATTAATCTTTCTTTTGTCCTGATCTGGAAGAATAGTTAATGTGCAATGCGGCTGCTTTACGCAGTTCCTGCTTCACATCACCAACGATCTGCATTTTAGTATTTTCGTCAACTTTAAGTGAAGTTACCATGAATGGAATGTCGGCTTCGTTTCTTGCAGCACGTTCAGCAAGAATAAAGTCAGCAATGTCATTCACTTTCGCAAAGTGGTCGTTCAACTGAATACGTGGCTCTGTTCCATATACTTTTACGTACTGTGGCATTGGAGCACCCACGTATATATAGCTTACGAGCGATTTCTTTTCAAGTTTGGTTAACTCTGTTGCTGCAGGTAAATGTACTTTTACCATTAATGTAACATCCCTAATGGTTGTCGTAACCATGAAGAAGAACAGAAGCATGAACACAATATCGGGCAATGAAGCTGTTGAAATTGCAGGAGTTTCTTTTTTCCCGCTGTCTCTAAACTTTGACATTATTTCTTTCCTCCTATCTTTTTAGGTTCGGCTTCCGAAATTCTCGAAGGAATAGCTTCACGGATGGCTTCTTGCTGTTCAGCAGTTAAACCTGCATATTTTTTGCCAAACTTTGAGGTCGATAATTCGTCTCTTACCTGGTTAACAGCAGCTACCAACTCATTCTGAACAGCAATGTATGTTCCATATTGCGTTCCCTGGTCATTTCGAAGTGAAATTACTCCCTTGGTTACAGGATATTCGCCAATAAGCGGAATTTCAGTTGCCTTTTTCTCTGGAAGATTTTCCAGGTCATTCGGGTTTTCAAGGAATTCCACAGTTTTGGCTCTAAGATCTTCCACCCGCAACAATTCTCCTTCAACCATCAAACGGTTGTTTGCATCAAGCAAAACGGTGAATACGTTACGTTCTTTAATTGGTGGAGTATCATCTGGTTTTTCATTTTCTGGCGGCATCTGGGGCAAAACCCTCTCCAAACCACTATCCACGTCCATCGATGTTGCTGTGATGAAGAAGATGAGTAGCATGAAGGCGATGTCAGCCATTGAAGCAGAAGGTATTTCTGGCGTTTTTCTCATAATTTTAGTTTTTCTGCGTTTTTCTTAACCCTTGGTTATTTAAAAATGCGAGAAACCGAAGACCAAATAATTGCAACAATCGAAATCGCACTTAAAATATAAGTTGCGATAAGACCGGTGCCAATCCATTTAATGATCGATGGAGTAACAGTTCCATCATCAATGAATTTCTGAGCACCGTAGAAGGTTGGCATTGAACTGTCGGCAAATAAATATGAAAGTAATAGCACACCACACAAAAAGCCAATTGCAGTAAGTGCACTCTTTAGAGCTTTTTTATCGGAAATAGTGTTTACAAATTCAAGGATAACTGCGCCGGCAAATGCAACAATAAGTAAGAAGTACGACCATCTCAGGTTTGTTGACAACCAGCTGTTCATTCCCGGATCTTCCTTGTTGTCAGTGATATTAGCCATCAACGATACAATCAGGATGATTGAGATGCCCAATATTGACCACAATAATATGTTGGTTATTTTAGCAAATTTCATTTTCAATTACTTTTTTGTGTTGTATTTTACAAGGATGTCGATCAATGAAATTGAGGCGTCTTCCATGCTGTTAACGATGCTGTCGATTTTTGAAACGCTGTAGTTGTAGAATACCTGAAGGATCATGGCTACGATAAGACCACCAATGGTTGTAATCAACGCTACTTTAATACCACCGGCAACCAAAGAGGGGCTGATATCACCAGCAACTTCGATGGCATCGAATGCCTGCACCATACCGATTACAGTACCCAAGAATCCGAGCATCGGGCCTAATGCAATGAACAATGCAATCCAAACCAAACCTTTTTCGAGCAAGCTGGTTTGCACACCACCATAAGCAACAACAGTTTTTTCAACTACATCCAAACCTTCATTTGAACGGTCCAAACCTTGGTAGAAAATGCTTGCAACTGGTCCGCGGGTGTTACGGCAAACTTCTTTAGCTGCTTCGATACCGCCAGTTTTAAGCGCTTCTTCGATTTTTTCCAATAATTTCTTGTTGTTTGTGGTAGAAAGGTTCAGGTAAATAACTCTTTCAATAGCAATTGCCAAACCTAAAATCAAACAAACGAGGATTGAAGTCATGAAGCCAGGACCACCTTCGATAAATTTCTGTTTCAATGCGCTGTGGAATGATTGTCCGCTTTCTGCCTGGGCAGCAGCTTTTTCCTCCTGATCAACTGGAGCTGGCTGGGTAGCCGGAGCCTGCTGAACTTCAGTTGCTGCTGGCTGAGCAGCGTCCTGGGCAAATACGTTGTTTGATGTTGTAATGAACAACATGCTAAGAACTGCTATTAACGCAAATAGTTTTTTCATCTTGGTTTTAAATTTTAATTAGTAAATCTCCTAAATCTTTAATATTTATTTGTTCGTTTATTTTAGAAATTTCCGGTTGGCAATACTGAATAAGATAGAATTCTGCTTTTGTAATTGTCAGAGGCAGTTTTCAATCTTTTCCAGAACTTTCCATGGAAGCGGAGAGAGAGGGATTCGAACCCTCGGTACCCTTTAGGGGTACACACGCTTTCCAGGCGTGCCAGTTCAGCCACTCCTGCATCTCTCCAGAATACCTACCTGGCACTAAAATTTCAGGCCGCAAATTACAAAAAAAAATATAACAAAAAAAAAAGCTATTCACTAATTTCCCCAATGAGGCTTTTATTCAAATGTAGCTTGATTTCTTCCTGATCAAGCCCTTGGCCGAGCAGAAACATGAGTTTAGTTATAGCTGCTTCTGTTGTCATATCTTTACCACTTACGACACCGGCATTTAACAGTTCTGAACTTGTCTCATATTGTCCCATCCGGACTGCTCCTCCCTGACACTGAGTAATGTTCAGGAAAATGATTTTGCGTTTGATGGCATTTTTTATCTGGCTGATCATCCATCGCGATGTAGGAATATTGCCTGATCCAAATGATTCAAGAACGACGCCTTTTAAATTCGGGATGTTCAGGATGTTTTCAAATACCATGCGGCCAATTCCAGGAAAAATTTTCAAAATGACAACGTTTTCGTCAAATCCTGTACGGACTTTTAAGATTCCTTTATTCGCAAAATGATTAATGTTTTCAGGAAAGTACTTTATTTCGACTCCAGCAAGAGCAAGCGGTGGATAGTTGATGGACGAAAATGCACTGAAATCGTCGGCGTGACGCTTGGAGATGCGGTTTCCCCGGAATAGTCTTGAATTGAAATATACGCAGACTTCAGGAACAATGGCGTGCCCGTTGAGTTTGGCGGAAGCGATCTGAATCGCTGTGATGAGGTTTTCTTTTCCGTCTGTTCGCAGTATACCAATTGGGAGCTGTGAGCCCGTAAGAACGATTGGCTTGTCGAGATTTTCGAACATGTAACTGAGGGCAGATGCGGTATAGGCCATTGTGTCGGTTCCGTGGAGAATGACAAATCCGTCGAATTTTGCGTAATTCTTCTCGATGGTTTTTGCAATCTTCACCCAAATGGAAGGCGTCATGTTCGAAGAGTCAATCGGCGGTGTGAAAGTAATAACCGTCAAGTTACAGTCGAGGCGGTTGAGGTCGGGAACTTCGTCCCTGATATGATCAAATTTTACGGGAACGAGTGTGCCGTTTCCCATTTTTTGAACCATTCCGATAGTTCCGCCTGTGTAAATAATAAGTATAGACGGTTTTGCTTCCATGAAAAAAAATTGCAGCGTGAGCCTTGTTATATCTGAAATAGCTTTCTTGCGTTTTCGGTTGTGATTTTAGCAATCTCGCCAACAGTGACCTGGTGAAGGTCGGCAATTTTTTGCGCAATATAAACTAAATACGAACTTTCGTTTCTTTTTCCACGGAACGGGACTGGTGTAAGGTATGGCGCATCGGTCGCAATGACAAGGTTGCATGGGTCAATTTGCCTGACGATTTGGTCGAGCCCGCTTTTTTTGAAGGTAACAATTCCACCAACTCCTATTTTAAATCCGAGATCGATCACCCGGTTTGCTTGTTCAAGCGTACCTGTGAAACTGTGAAAAACCCCGGTTAACTGGTCGTCCTGCATTTCCTTCAGTACATTATATACTTCGTCGAAAGAATCGCGGACATGTACAACAACCGGTAGTTTGTACTGTCGGGCCAAATCGAGTTGAAACCTGAAAGCATGGGTTTGTTCTTCCAGAAATGATTTGTCCCAGTATAGATCAATGCCAATTTCACCAATTCCGTAGAACTTTCTCTTTTTTAGCCAGTATTCGACAACCTGAAGTTCTTCCTGGTAATCATGGTTGACTGAGGTTGGGTGAAGCCCCATAAGCGGAATGCAGATGTGCGGATACGTATCGGCCAGATCAAGCAGATTTTTTACTGATGAACTATCGATGTTGGGAAGAACGATCTTTTTTACATCATTTGAATACGCACGTTGAATAACTTCGTCCAGGTCATGAATGAAGTCAGTAGAGTAGATGTGAGAGTGTGTGTCAATCAGCATTTTTCTGCAAAATTTGGCCAAAATAAGGAAAAATAGTATAACTAAATATGAAGCCAATATTATTTTATTGGTAACTGGCGCTCAAAACAACTCAATTTTCCGTTTTTCCCGAATTTCTTTATTTTTTGAAAAGCAAAGTCCCGAACCTGCTTTTACACGAGTCCGGGACTTTCATATTTACTAAATAGCTGTTTAAACAATTCCTTGTGCGAGCATGGCGTCGGCTACTTTCACAAAGCCTCCAACGTTGGCACCCACCACGTAGTTTACCTTGTTACCAACTTTGCCGTATTTCACGCATGTATCGTGGATATCCTTCATAATCCGGTGAAGATACATGTCAACTTCTTCTTTGGGCCAATTCATGCGGATGGAATTTTGCGACATTTCAAGACCTGAAACAGCCACCCCTCCTGCATTTACAGCTTTACCAGGGGCGTAGGCAATTGTCTCAGTCAGGTATTCCATCGCCTCGGCGGTGCAGCCCATGTTTGATGTTTCGGCGACGAGTTTGCACCCATTTTTAACAAGTGTTTTGGCGTCTTCGAGGTTTAACTCATTCTCGCAGGCACAAGGCATCGCAATGTCAACCGGACATTCCCATGGTTTTTGGGCCGGGAAGAACTTCGCGCCAAACTCTTCGGCATACGGTTCAACAACGTCGTTATTCGAAGCACGAAGGTCGAGCAGATAGTCAATCTTTTCTCCTGAAATGCCTTCCGGATCATAAATATACCCGTCAGGTCCGGAGATGGTAACAACTTTTCCGCCCAATTCGCTGATTTTTGAAATAGCGCCCCAGGCTACGTTTCCAAAACCAGAAACTGCAAAGGTTTTTCCCAAAATGTTTTCTCCCATGTTGGCAAGCATGTGCTGTACGAAGTAGACCGCACCAAATCCGGTTGCTTCCGGACGAATTAAACTTCCACCCCATCCGATTCCTTTCCCGGTGAGTACCCCTGTGAATTCGTTTCTCAGTCGTTTATATTGCCCAAACAGAAATCCGATTTCCCGGCCGCCAACGCCAATATCTCCCGCCGGAACATCCGTATTCGGTCCGATGTGTCTCGATAGTTCTGTCATAAACGATTGACAGAATCTCATAATTTCATTGTCCGATTTTCCTTTCGGACTGAAGTCAGAGCCTCCTTTTCCTCCGCCCATTGGCAAAGTAGTAAGGCTGTTTTTAAATGTCTGTTCAAATCCGAGGAATTTCAGTACACTCAAAGTTACTGTCGGGTGGAAACGTAATCCCCCTTTGTAGGGGCCGATGGCCGAGTTGAATTCGACGCGGTAGCCACGGTTTACCTGAACTTCGCCACGATCGTCAACCCATGGTACTCTGAAAATAATGGTGCGTTCCGGCTCAACTATTCTCTCCAGTATTTTTGCTTTTTGATACCTGGGGTTTTTCTGGTAAACATCCCAGATCGATTCTATTACTTCCTGAACTGCCTGATGAAATTCGCGCTCTCCCGGGGTACGGGCTTTCAGCGATTCCATGAATTCGTTAATTTCTGCTTTCATTTTGATGAAGATTATAAAAATGATAGCCAAAGGTATGATTTTAGTGTTATGGTTATCCTTCAGGAAATAAACCTGATATTTGATATTAAGCTATTGATTGTTAATTGTTTATTATCAAATGATTTGATGTTTAATAACATTGCTTGACTTTCATCACGTTTTTGGACGTCGTGAAAGTGTGAAAAGCTGATAGATGGGCTTTCTTGCTGAAAATCAGGGATAAAATTGATAATTTGAGACTAAAATTTAAAATGAGATTAGGAAAAATTCGGTTCGTCTGCTTTTATGTTTCAGTTTTACACCAAAAGAGAATTTTTGCTTAATAGTTTGTCATTTTTGCCAGTCTTTCGTTCTGACGATTTTTTTAATATGGTACAATTTGCGGAAAGTAAAAATCCCGGGCAAGAAGCTCCGGGATTAGTCATACTTTAATATTTATTACCTAACCTAAATGCCGAGTTTAAAAATTCTATCCATGAGTTGCCACTTCTCGTCGGCTGTGGCCTCAGCCGATGTTTGCTGAAACTGTGAAACGTAGGCTTCCCATTCGTTTTGCCGGGGCTTTTTTGCAAGTTCAGTCATGGCGGTTTCGTGGTCGAAATCAGGGATTGTATCCATAATCATGAAAAGCTGGGTTCCAAGTAGGTATATTTCCATGTCAATGATCCCAACTTCTTTCATACCTTGCGTTATTTCCGGCCAGACTGCTCCTGGCCCATGCACTTTTTTATAAGCTGCTATTAACTGGTCGTCGTTCTGCAAACTCAGTGTTTTGCAATATCGTTTAAATGATGTCATTCCTGATGTGTTTTTATTGTGATTGTTTCACTTTTGATCCGGTAAGTGCATAATATAATATGAAAGCAAAAAGCGGAATCGGAACCAGGAACCCGGTCGACATTCCATAAATATCTGAAATAAATCCCATCAAGGGTGGAAATACCGCGCCGCCTACAATTGCCATTACCACGAAAGATGCAGCTTTCTTAGTTTTCGGTCCAAGGTCTTTAATGGCCAAAGCAAAAATGGTGGGG
>JAEWME010000210.1 GCA_023393265.1 Bacteroidota bacterium
ATTTTTCTACTCGGAGGAAATTCGGTGTCATATTTTGTTTTTTGAGAATTTGCGGGAATAAAGTCTTCCGGCAATGCTCAATGCCAGAACGATTAACGTAAGAATCAGCGCTGCCGCGTAAGCGCGGTCCTGCACTTCGGCAATGGGACTGCTCAACTGAAAGAAGATCGCCAGCGGCAAAGTAGCGACCGGTTGCCCCAGCGAGGTCGGGATGCTGTCGGTGTAACCGGCAGTGAACAATACAGAGGCTGCGTCGCCGATGCCACGCCCAACCGACAGTAATATCGCAGTCATAATGCCCGGCGAAACCTGACGGAGCACAACTTTGGCAATTTCGGAGCGGTTGGCCCCCAGCGAAAGGGCGGCGTCTTTCATCTCCTTCGGAACGCGGCGAACCACTTCGTCAATCGAACGGATCAGGATCGGAATGATGAGCATGGTCACAGTCAGAATCCCGGCCAGCAACGACGAGCGTAATCCCAGGTAAACCATGATGGTAAACCCAAAAGCGCCATAAACGATTGATGGAATACCAAACAGGACATCGAACGAAAGCCGGGTAAGTTGAGCCAGTTTCGAGTTCTCACTCAGGTAAAGGTTCATATAAAGGACGATGGGCAAGCTGAAAACCAGTCCGAGTGCGACTGAGCCAATGACGATATATGCCGAGCCAATAATGGCGTTTAGCAAACCTCCTTCTTTGCCCAAATAAAATCCTCCGGATGGAATTTTGGAAATCATGTCCCAGTTCATCACGGGCAGCCCTCGCCGGACAATGGCAACGAGAATCAGAAACAACGACACGACGATAGCCAGCGTAGCTGCAATCATCAGTCCTTTGAATATCTTTTCTTCTAATCTTTTAATTCGAATGTGTTTCATAGCGCAAAATTTCGTTCGATGCGGATTAATATTAACCTCGAAACGGCGTTAAAAATCAGGATGATGACAAAAAGGAGCAGAGCCGATAGCATGAGGGCCGAGTCGTAAAGCGGAATCGACATCATTTCGCCATAGTTGTTGGCAATAAGCGCCGGAAGCGGGTAGCCGGGATCGAACAACGAGTGCGGAACTTCCGAGACATTTCCGCAGACCATGAGTACCGCAATGGTTTCGCCAAAAGCTCTTGAAATAGCCAGTACCACGGCAGCGGCAATTCCCGGAAACGATTTTCGCAGAACAACTTTTTTTACTGTTTGCCAGTTGGTTGCACCCAGCGACAGCGAGGCTTCGCGCAAGCCGGTTGGCATGGCGCCAAAAATTTCGATAAATACCGAAATCATCAGTGGTATGATCATGATGGCCAGCACAATTCCTCCAGCCAAAATGCTGTAGCCAGTTGAGAATTCCACGAAATGAGGCGCGAGTTTTTCCGAAATAAACGGGACCACCGCCAGTATTCCCCACACGCCGTAGACAACCGGAGGAATACCGGCCAGCACATCAATCATAGGGTAAACCAGTTTTTTGATTCGCGGATGTGCATACTCTGAAAGATAAATGGCAGAAAGAAGGCACAACGGGAGCGACAGCAAAACGGCGATTCCGGTAACCCAAAGCGTTCCCATGATGAATGGGAAAAAGCCGAATTCTCCCTTCAGCGGCCGCCAGTTGCTGCCCGAAAGGAGTTCCCAAACCGACTTTTGTTCCAGTATCGGAGCTGATTTGTAATACAGACTGATACCAATAACGATGGTAAAAAGCAGCGAAATCGCTGTCAAAAGCAGCATCGTGTGCCTGACAGCGAATTCCCTGATCCGACGGTATTTGTTAAACCGATCCTGATTCATATTTCTCTGCTATTTGATTTTTGCCAACCCTGCATCAAGTTTCTCTTTCGACAGGTTGATGTACCCATTTTCGAGCACATATTTTTGCCCGTCAGTCAGCGCCCAGCGGATGAATTCAGCCAGTTCCTTTTTTACCGGTTTGCCGGAAGTGACAAAATAAAGGTCGCGTGCCGGCGGTGAAGGATATTTGCCCGAAGCAATGGCGTTTACAATTTGATCCATGGTGTCGTAGAACTTCTCATCAGGATCAATTTTACCGTTGTTGTTAATGTCGAGCGGAACTACTTTGATGCCCGGATTCAACTGTTTTGTTTTGGCGTCGTAGGCGTAACCAATGTTGTTGTACCCGATTCCCTGTACATCTTTGGTCACAGCTTGCGCCAGTCCCGGATCGCCGAAAACCCCGACGCCGAGCAAATCTTCCTGTTTCTTTCCGAGGTATTTGGCCCATGTTTCACCAGCGCCACAGGCATCCGAACGGGTATAAATTCTGATCGGGATTTTACTGTTTGTCCCGAGCGCCTGTCCCCATGTTTTTGCTTTGCCCGAAACGAAAATATTCACAGCCGATTCACGATCGAGTCCGTTGGCCAGGATGTCGTTGATCACCGGATTTTTGGCGCTAACAGTTGGCACCACTGCATCTTTTGCCACAGCAATTCCAAACGCGCCTTTCTTTGCCTCTTCCGGATTGATTTCTCTGGAAACCAAACCAATGTCGACCATTTTTGCCAGCGCGTCGGTCATGCCTTTTCCGGCACCTCCGGCAGAAATGTCGAATTTTACTCCCGGGTGAATTTTCCTGAATTCTTCAGCCCATTTCACCGTGAGCGGATAAAGAGCAAATGCTCCTGATATACTGATATTCCCCTTTAACTCGTCTTTGGGTTGTGCGAAAGTTTGATTAGCCAGCGCTGTCCCGAAGATCGCGGACACAAACACATAAATAAATATCTTTCTCATAACTGGTTGTTTTTCTGATTAAAATCCGATTTGAAACTGAATTGATGCGTAGTTGTTGCTGATACTCGTTCCCTCTTCTTCTTTGAACGTGTAGTTTAACTGGAGCCTGACATTCGGGTTGAAACTGTAGTTCGCGCCCAGAATGTACCAGGTTGAAGCGTTGTTATCAACCGACTGATCGGCGTCGTAGAAATCATATTTGGCCAGAAGTTGCAGTTTCTTCTGAAGAAAATAGTATCCGGCCTGGGCGTAGTAACCTTCGCGGTCCTTGTTGCCATCTTTCCCATGAATAAATTCGCCCCTGACAGCCAAATCTTTCCAGTCGTAACTGAGGTCGAATCCATAGCGGTCGCGGTTGACGGCTTTTTCGGTGTCGGAGACATAAATTGATCCGTCGTACCAGCCTCCGCTGATGTCGAGTCCGGCAACCGGATGCAAAATCAGGCGGGCCGCCAAATCTTTATTCTCGTTTTTGTCAGCCGTGTTAATTCCCGAACCATTGTAAATTCCAAGTCTGTAATCAGCTAGAGGCCGTTCGTTTAGTTTCAGGAAAGTACCACCAAGCTGAATCCCAATGTCGCGTCCGTTTTGATTACCGACTGCATCTTTTCCACGCGCTACGAGCGCTTCAACAGCCTGCGACCGATCAATCAGTTCCAGCTTGTTGGAACTGGCCAAGTTTTCAATCGAAAACGGGATTTTGGCCTGCCCGATCGTCAGATTGAAATAGTCGTTCAGTTTGAACTCGGCATACGCGTCAATTAATTTAGGCGAACCGGACAGATCGAACTGAACACGGTAGCTCCAGTAGGGCGAGAGGACGCCCTTTACATCCAGACGGGCACGGCGAATGTCGAAGCCATCAATTTTTCCTTTCTCATCGAGTTGCTGATAGCGAAGCTGCGTGTACCCGGCCAACTGGATTTTTTTCGAAGCATTCACCGGAAACGATTTCACTTTCGATAGCTCGCTTTGAGCAGTAATGGCTGCTTCGGCCCTGATCGAGTCAGCGTCCTTTTGCGAAACCAGCTTATTCTGCACCAGAATGTTCAGCACATCGTTGCTCGTTTGGGCATTTGCCTGGAACCATACGGCTCCGAGCAAAACAATTGTAAAAAGTAAATTTCTCTTCATTTTATGTGGTCGATTGATTAAATAATTTCAGGCTAAGCGACAGCCGTTTTTGTAACCGCCAATCGAATGGTTCAAAGGTAGGAGCGATGAGAGTAGCTGATGATCAGGATGGTGCTGGAATAATTTAGGACTGAAAATGAAATTTCGCAGGTGCAGATATGGAAAATTTCATGCTTCAGAAACTGAAAAATACGCCTAAATACTGAATGAATTTAACTAAAAATACCACCCCAATGTCTATTGACTTAGTGTACTTTGGTTTCAGGTAATTTTTCCTGAATATGCTATAATCCCTGGTTTATGATTTCGAATGAATATTCCTGGTTCAAAAGAATTTGTGGTCAGTTTATTTCTGAAAAAGATTTTGACAAGCTTGAAAAAACTTCGGTAAAACTCACTTTTCGGAAAGGTGAGATCATTTTAAAGCAGGGAGTCATGCCTACTTACATCGTTTATCTTGAAAAGGGAATCGTTAAATTCAATTACGAGAACGATGCGAAGAAGAACCTGATTCTTACCATTGTGTCGGCACCTAAAATTTTGGGAGGTGCGAACCTGTTTTACAAGGACAATAACCTGTTTTCGATTGTTGCCATTGAAGATTGCGAGGTGATCATGATTGATGTGAAAGTGATTGAGTCGGTGTTGGTTGATAACTCGCGCTTTGCCATGATGATGTTTCAGTTGGCGTCGGAGATGTTCAAAAAATCGGTGATGAATTTTATCAGTCTGGCGCATAAACAAAAAGAGGGGCGTATTGCGGATATTGTTTTGTACCTTTCGGCGGAGGTTTATCACGATGCAACGTTTCATCTTTCGCTGACGAGAAAGGAGATTGCCGAGTTTGCAGGTTGTTCGACAGAGAATGTGATAATGACCTTGTCGAAGTGGCAAAATGAAGGAATTATTTCGATGGACGGTAAGGTTTTCGGGATAAACGATATGGATAAATTAAAATACATCGGCAAAATTGGATAAGCGATGCTGACACAAAAAACGAGATATTCGATGCTGGCGATGGTAAGGCTGGCCCGCGGGTATGGTAAAGGCAGCCTGATGATTAACGAGATAGCGGAAAGCGAGAGGATACCGAAACGTTTTCTCGAAGGAATTTTGCTTGAGCTGAAGAAAAACGGCTACCTCTCCAGCAAGCTGGGGAAAAACGGTGGCTATTACCTGATCAAGGATCCAAAAGATGTCAATTTACTGGAGCTCGTCAGGCTCTTTGAAGGCAGTATCGCCTTGCTGAAATGCACGTCGGAGAAATACTACGAACCATGCGAGCATTGCAAAGACGAAGCCAACTGCTCCATTCGCGGTACATTTAAAGACATCAGGGAATATACTTACAACAAATTGGCTTCTACTACGCTGGCCATGTTGATTTAGCCAGACCAGCGCAGCATTTAACCTAAATTTTCTAGATAAACTTTTCCCTTTTCTGCAGATTAAACAATCCGTAGAGCACGAAAAGTAAAGTTCCAGAAGCAAGGAAAATCCTGTTTTTCATGGTGATTTCCTGCCAGACCATTTCGTTCAAACGACGCGGAATGTCGAAAGGGTTCAGGAAAATATTCCACATGGTGCGGTCGAACATCGACGAAAGCATCAGCAGCAAAACACCAATGATTACCATTACAACGGCGGTTCCGTTGCCATTTTTGATGATGGTGGAAAACAGGAATGCAAGCGATCCGAGGAAGTAAATCGGGAACATTACATGCCAGGTGAGTTCAAAAACATTCACCGGTGCCAGCAGGTAGTAGCTCATGGCGGTCAGCCCGATCATCATCAGGAATACCAGCGCAAAAACAAGGACGAGCCTCACCAGCCAGACTTTATAACGATAGTCGGGTATGCCAAACAGGATTTCGAGGATTCCGGCATCCAGGTCGTTCTGGATACCGAAAGTCATCGGGTAAAAGATGAGCAGCAGCCCGGGCATGATTTGCAGTCCGTAAACGAAACCATCGTCGATTTGTGTGTTGTCGTAAATGTTGGTTATCGCCACGAAAAAATAAAAGGCAATGGCAGCCAGCACAAACCAAATGAATCGGTTACCAAAAATGACTTTTATATTGTATTTCACCATTTTCCGGAGCAGGCTCCAAAAGTTGGCAATTTTCTTTCCTGAATTCATATTGTTGTTTCTTCTATTTCAAATCTTTAATCAGGCATAAATAAGCATCTTCCAAAATCGGACTGGCTGGAATGGCATCTATAGCAGGCTTTTCTTTCGACAGGAAGCGGACCCTGATCTGGTCGCCCTGTCGCATGTGGTGCGTGATGAGATGTTTGTTTTCCATTTTCTCGAAATCAGTAGCCGAAATGTCGAATTGCCAAACCATGTCTTTGGCCAGATGCACCATTTCCCAGGGTGTACCGAAATATTTCACACGACCGCGGTTAATGACGGCCACCTGGTTACACGAACTCGAAATATCTTCGATGATGTGCGTTGAGAAGATGACTACCCTTTCGCGGCTGAGCTCTACCAGCAGGTTGCGGAAACGGATGCGTTCGCGCGGGTCGAGCCCGGCTGTTGGCTCATCAACCACCAGAATCTTTGGCAGGTGCAACAAAATTTGCGCGATACCAATTCGTTGTTTCATACCGCCGGAATAAGAGCCAATTTTGTCGCCACGTTTTTCCCACATGTGAACAGCCTTCAGCACATATTCAATGCGTTGCGCCCTTTCGTCCTTGTCGGTGAGCCCTTTCAGGATGGCCTGATAATCGAGGAAATCTTCAGCCGACATGTTTTCGTATGTTCCGAATTCCTGCGGAAGATAACCGATCAGGCCCTGAAGCTCTTCGCGTTTCTCCTGTGTATCAATGCCGTTTATCCAGATTTTTCCGTAGCTCTGTTCCAGTATGCCGCAGATGGTGCGCATCATCGTCGATTTTCCGGCACCGTTTGGCCCGAGCAAACCAAACATACCAGTGCCAATTTCGAGCGTGACTCCGTTAAGCACCTTGAATGGCTGGTGCTGTTTGCCAATCACCGGAATGCGTTTTACCAGGCGGAAAGTACCACGGCGTAGTCCGCCGAAACGTCCGGTAATGCGGTCGATGTTGATTTTTTCCTGGTATAGTTTTTTCGAAGTTACTGAAATGGCCAGCGCGAGGTACCACAACAGTCCAAATACGATGGTGAAGCCGAGCGTTTTGCTAATTTTCCAAACCACAATCACTTCTACAGCAGGCAGGAACCAGAACAGGAACTTATAGACGACCCGATAAATTTTGCGATAGATGTTCTTTCCCGATCGGTCAGAAATTCCGTTCATATAAAATTCGAAAGGCTTCCACATCCCAACTGCGAGCAAAGCGATGGCCACCGAAAGTAGCAGCGACCAGAAGGCGTTACCGAGATAGAAAAATGCGAAGTAGACCATGAAGCCAAGTAGCGGCAACTGCCAGATCAGGTAATCGAATTCGCTGATATGGAGGTATTGTTTTTCCAGACCGGCTCTGCGCCTGATTTTCTTTCCCGATTCCCATTCGCGCGAAAAGCGGCTTTCCCGGTCGTATATTTTCACCAGGTTTTGTATCCTGATGACGATTTTTTCGTTCTCGCCAATCAGTTTTGTTTGCGCTTTCCGGAGGCTGTTTAATACGAACCATGTCGATCCGGGAACCAGCACAACCAACAGTACAAAGTCGAGTGCCTGCCACAATCCTGAGTCTACTTCGAAGTAAATCAGGGCAAAACCGGCGGCCATCAAAATAGTTTGCATCAGTTTTATCCGGAGCGTTTGCGATTTAAACCAAGCGATGGCATTTTCCAGTCCGGAATAAAAAGTTGGGATAAACACGAGCGTGAGAATGGTGCTGACCACCAGTCCGCCGATAACGACAATAGCGAATGGAGCGCCGATGGCACTGACATATTCGGCGTCGCCCATAGCAAGCGGCATCATGCCAACGACAGTCGTAATGGCGGTGATGAGGATCGGCCGCACACGCGACAATCCGGCAGTCATCAGCGCACGTGAACGCCTGAATCCGCGCTTTCGCAGAATATTGGCATAGTCTATCAGGATAATGCCATTGTTCACCACGACCCCAAGCAAAATGAGGAAGCCGGTTAACGTGTTGGCATTCAGCAAGCTGTTATTGGTGATAATAAGCGAAATGAGCGAACCGATGGCGGCCAGCGGGATGGAGAACAGCAGCACAAAAGGCGTGGCAAGCGATTCGAAGACCGACGCCATAATCATGTATATCAATATAATGGCAGCGCCGATCATCAGGTAAAACTCCGAATAGTCGGTTTCTTCGTGAACCACTTCAACGGCCACGCCAGAAGGCAGGTTGTAGTTGGCAACCAGTTGGTCGATTTCGTAGCGATAGGCTGTTAGTAATTCTTTAGAACTGCTTGCTTCGCTGATAAAACGATAATTCAGTTCAATTTGCTTTTCCTGGTTTACTCGGTTAATTCCCGACAATCCGCTTGCATAAACAATGTTGGTAAAATCCTGAAGGTCGTGAATACCGCCATTGGCATCATTCACCTGAAGCATCTTCAGTTCTTCCATGTTCCGGTCGGTCTTTTCCTTTTCTTCGGTGCCTTCGAGTGGTTCTTTCTGCGTGAGGATAATATCATATTCGTCGACACCTTGCTTGAACTGTACGCCCGTCGAAATTTCCTTCGAGAAAGAGTTCAGTTCTGTCATTACGTTGCTCAGCGAAATGTCGAATTCTGTCATCAGCAGCGGGTTGAAATACAGGTGAACTTCGGGCCGATTGTCAGAAACATTCAGGTTGGCCGATTGGATGGATTCCATCTGGTCGAGGAAATATTTCAGGTCTTCACCAACCGATTGCAATTGTTTGAAATCCTGCCCTTTCAGTACAATTTTCTCTTCGTCGGTGCCAATGCCCATCATTTTCTGGAAAGCACCCATCATGTTCCGGCTCCCGCCCTGAAAACTGCGGGTGCTTTGCGTTTGTTCGAACGAGATCGACGAAGCTTTAATACCTTTTGTGCGGTCGTTGATGTCGTTTTTTATTTCGGCGAAGGAGCGGTCGGCTACTTTTTCGTAGTCGTCTTTTAACTTGATGGTTACCACCGCGTCTTCTTCTTCAATTTTACTGACTACATCCTGCTTCTCGCCCAGGTCGTCCAGTTTCTTTTCTATCTCCTGAACGGTTTGGTCAGTCGTTTCGAGTGACGAACCCGAAGGCATGGTTACATACAGCCTGATCTCCTTGTTTTCTACTTCGCGCAGTGAACTCACACTCACCGCGAGGCTCACAAAAATGGCCAGGAAGAAAATGGTGACACCGCCCAAAATGGTGCCCAGCGGATTGCGCATACACGACTTCAGAACAACCAGGTAAATCTGTACCATGCGCAGGTTGGTTGTCACTTTTTCGAAGAAGATATTTTTTGCTACCTGTCGTTTGAGCAGCGCATACGAAGCCATTGGCACCAGCAACAGGGCTACCGCCAGCGAAACCAGCAACGTCGAAATAATCGAGATTCCCACGTTGTAGCCGAGCATCACGGCGAAAAAGTTGTCGGAAAATACAAAGGGCAGGAAAACCACGATGGTCGTCAGTGTGGCTGCAAAAACCGAGCGCCACACCTCTGTCGTTCCCTGCACTACTGCCTGCAGCGGGGGCGCACCTTTCCCTGCAAGCCGGTATATATTCTCCAGCACAACCACACTGTTGTCAAGCAGCATCCCAATGGCAAGCGCCATTCCAACCAGCGTGAGGCTGTTGAGGGTGATGCCGAAAGCATAGAAAAGGTTGAAAGAAGTAAAGATGGAAATCGGGATCGCAAGTGCGATGAAGGAGACAATCCGGATGTTTTTCAGGAAAATCCACAGCACGAAAATGGCCATCACGCCTCCCGCGAGCGCCAGTTCTATGATCTGGTCGATGTTCTTTTCCATCTGGTCAGCCGAATTACTGATTTCGGCTATCTCAATTTCTTTGGTCGCCATCTTTTCGTTGAGCTGGGCCACTATTTTTCGGGTGGCTTTCGACAAGTCGATGAGGTTGGCCTGCGAGTCGTTCACCAGCAAAATCGTCACGGCATCTTTTCCATTTACACGGCTGAACGAGGTTTCTTCCTTCACGCCGAAGCGCACCTGTGCCACATCTTTCAGGAGGATCGGCCCATCGGCCACCACCAGGTTTTCGATGTCGTCGACCTTGGTATATTCTGCTGTTACGTGTACAAAATACTGCGTCGTTTTTTCTTTCAGGTTGCCAACATACGTTCGCGAACGCGAGTTTTGCGACAGCACCGACCTGATTTTGGCTGCTGTGATGTGGTAAGCCTCGCAGGCTTTGGTGTCGAGAATAATTTCGATCGACTTTTGTTTCCCGCCATACACGTTCACCGAGGCAATTCCGTCGATGTTTTCGAGGTCAGGTTTTATTTCCTGATCGACCAGCGTTCGCACCCTGTCGATACCACCTTCGCCACGGGCCTGCAATTCCATGAACTGGCTGTTCATCTGCTGAAGGTCGACTTTGGCTACATTCACGCGCACATTTTCGGGCATCGACGACTGCAACTCGTTGATCTTTTCCTGAAGTTTCAGGTAGGCATATTTGAATTTGACATTCTTTTGGTAATAAACCACAATGGACGCCATGCGGGAGTTGACATTCGATTCAATCGACTCAATCCCTTCGAGCGTGCCGATTGCCCCTTCCAGCGGAACCACAACCTGCGACTCCATGTGTTCGGGCGCCATCTCTGTTCCTGCTGTTGCCTGAACATAGAGGAACGGCAATTCTGCATTGGGCAATAATTCAACCTGAAGCTGCCTGTACGAGACGTAACCCAAAACGGTTAGTCCCAGAAACAACATGCTGATCAGAGTTTTTCGCTGTATGATGAATTTCATCCGGGAATAGGTTAATTGGTTAAATAGCTTCCGGCGTATCGTCTTTTCTCCTGAACTTGTCTTTTAAACCATCAAATACGTCGAACACACATGGTATCACGATGAGCGACATGATAGTTGAAGTGACCAGACCGCCGATCACGGCCAAAGCCATTGGGGCGCGGAGCGAAGCGCTTTCGCCAAAACCGAAGGTTAGTGGCAGCAAAGCCAGGATGGTCGTGAGTGTGGTCATCATAATCGGCCGTATTCGCTGTTGCCCGGCCTGTTTGATGGCTTCAATCCTTGGCAGCCCGTCTTTTTGTAACTGCAGCGTTCTGTCGACGAGCAGGATGGAGTTGTTCACCGCAATACCAACCAGCATGATGATCCCGATGATGGCCATGATGTTCATGGTCATATTCAGGATAAAGAATGTGAGGATGGATCCCACCACCGCCACCGGTATGGTGAGCAGGATGGTGAACGGATGCAGCAGCGACTCGAACTGGGACGCCAGCACCATGAATACGAGAATAATCGAGAGAAGCATCGCAAAACTCAAAGCGTTCATCGATTCCTGCCGTTTTTCTTCTTCTCCGGTGATTTTTATTTTGTAGTCGGTCGGAAGGGCAATACCGGCAATGGCTTTGTTGATTTTGCCCACCATCTTGTCGAGGGCAACGTCTTTGTCCATGTACCCGGTTATTTTTCCTATCCGCACCTGGTTCCTCCTGAAGATTTCCTTCGGAGAGGTTCCTTCTTTAATTTCTGCAATTTCATTCACCCGAATGACCTGCGTGCCGTTTTTGATGACCATGTCTGAGATGTCTGTCAGTCCTTTCTCCGGCATTTTGATGGTGATGTCTTCCATCCCACCGCCACGTTCCACCTGCCCCGAGCTTTTGCCGCTCAACTGGTCCTGAATCTGGGAAACGACGTTGGCAACGCTAAGGTTGAATATTCCGGCCCTCATGCGGTCGACAACAATCTCAATTTCAGGAGCGCCTCCTTCCATCGATTCTTCGAGGTTGTACAATTCAGGAATATCCTGAACGGCTTTTTTTACCTGGCCCGACAAATCCTGAATAACATCGAGGTCCTGTCCCTGAATTTCGATGACTACCGGCGCTTCGTCGATGCCCATCAGGCCGCCCAGTGCGGTCTGGTCCTGCACATATTTTAGTTCGGTGTCGGGTAACTGGCCGATGCCTTGAGAGATCGACTCGATTGCAGCGGCTGATCCTCCCGGAACATTCGGTTTCAGGATAATTTTAACAGTGGCTGTATTTTCTCCCTGGAAAATGGCATCCTGCGTTTCGAGCAAACCGGTCGACGGACCGATTTGGCAGAAAGTTGTTTCGAGCTTATCGCCCAGAATTTCGCGGATCATCGTTTCGAGGTTGGCAACAGCATCCGAGGTTCGCTGCAATCGCGTTCCTTCAGGCATCTTTACTTCAATGCTAAACTGGTTGGTTTCCGATTTCGGCATAAACTCGGTTCCTATAAATGGCAGCACCAGCGCCGAAAGCCCAAAGAGTGCCACTGTTGCAAGAATGACCAGCCATTTGTGTTTTACCACATTGCCCAGAAACTTGCCATATCCTTTAATCTGAACTGATTTCGAAGTGGCTGGTTTTCTGCTGTTTTTATAAAAATAATTGAACAGCATCGGGATAAACAGTGTGGCGATAACAAGCGACGACAACAGCGAGAAAGTGATTGTCCAGGCCTGGTCGCGGAACAACTCGCCCGATGCCCCGTGCAGGTACACGATTGGCAGAAAGACGACAATGGTTGTGATGGTCGAAGAGGTGATAGCCCCGCTTACCTGCGATGTTCCTTCGATGGCCGCTTCTTTCACCGACAGGCCTTGTTCCCGTAGCCTGAAAATATTTTCCATGACCACAATGGCATTGTCGACGAGCATACCGGCGCCCAGGGCCAGGCCACCCAACGTCATAATGTTCAGCGTAAGTCCGTTGAAATACATCAGGTTGAAAGTGGCAATAATGGAAATCGGCATGGCAAGACTCACAATCATCGTTGTGCCAATCCTCCGGAGGAAGACAAACAGCACGACCACGGCAAGGAAAATACCCATCATGGCAGTGCTTTCAACTTCATCGATGGCATTGCTGATGAATGTTCCCTGGTTCGAAATGATGGTCATTTTATAGCCTGGCAAAGCTTTTTCCATGTCTTTCAGGGCTTTGGTAATGTCTTCGACAGCCTTCACCGTATTGAACCGTGTTTCTTTATATACCGAAAGTCCAAGGCAACGGTTGCCGTTCATCCTGACGATGTTTTCAGGATCTTTGTTGCCGAAACTTACTTTGGCGACTTCGCGCAGGTAAATCGGTGCCTTGTCGGCCTGCGTGTCGGTTGAACTAATCGATTTATACCCGACAATGATATTTTCAAAGTCGCTCAGGTCGGTGAGCAGGCTCAATCCTTTTACCACATATTTCATCCCCATTTCGGTGATCGAACCGCCCGAAATGCTTTGATTGAAACTCTGGATACGGGTGTTCAACTCATCAAGTGTCAGGCCAAAAGCATCGAGCAAATACTGGTTGGTTTCAATCAGTACTTCGCTTTCTTCGGCTCCCGAAACTTCTACTTCAGCAATTCCTTCAAGTCTCACCAGCTCGTTCCGAATGTAGTTTTCTGCTACTTTTCGGAGCTCGTTCATGTCGGTGATGCTTTCGTGCGAAAGGGCAATCACCATTACCGGAGTGGTGTTGGGATCGTGCTGGGTGATGTTCAGTTCGTCGAGTGTTTGGTTCTGGGCAAACGAACTGGCCGCTTTCTGAAGGTCGAGAAAAGCCTCGTCCATGTCTTTTGTCCAGGCATATTCAACGGTGATCTTGGCCGTTCCGACTTTCGATACCGACGAAACCTGCACCACGTCTGATTGCCTGATGGCCAGCGCTTCGAGGTTTTCTACAAACTGCTTTTCCATTTCTTCCGGCGGTCGTTCACCCGATTTGATTTCGATGAACAAACGCGGGTTGTTTATCTCCGGAAAAAGATCGATGCCCAGCTTGTCGAAGGAAATATATCCGAGCAGCACAACTGCCAGAATCACCATCAGGATGGTAACCGGGAAGTTGACTGCAAATTGTGTTAATTTCTTCATTCGTTTAGTTTCTAAAATGTTTGAATGTTGCCTTCCGGAGTGGAAAAGTCATTTTGCTCCGGAAAAACGTTTACTTCACAATTTTAACCTTCGAGCGGTTTTTCAGGGTCTCGAAACCTTTAACTACCAGCCGGTCGTTCACCTGCAATCCGGAGGTAACTTCGGCCTGGGTCTGGTTTTCGAAACCAATGGTAATGCGTTTTTCTTCGGCTGTTCCTTTATCCACCGTAAAGACGGTTTTGCCGCGCTGGTTCGAAATGATAATTTCCTTCGGGATAACAATCACACTGTCGTGGCGGGCCAGCACAATGTCGGCTTTGGCAAACATTCCGGGGCGTAGCTTCAGGTCGGGATTATCGATGGCGATGACGCCTTTAAATGTGCGTGTTTCGGTGCTGATGGCAGGAGAAAGTTCCTTCACCTTGCCATGCAATGTATCGTTGGGCAGGGTGTAGTTCATAATTCTCACCGGTTGATCGATCTGTACTTCGCCGATGTATTTCTCCGGAAGATTCACATCGGTGGTCATCACGCTGTAGTCCATCAGGCTCACAACAGCAGCTCCCGAAGCGACCTGTGTGCCGTTTGTGATGGCAGTTATGTCGGTAATCACTCCTTTAAAAGGCGCTTTGATTTTCATTTTGGCGAGTTGCAGGTTTGCCCGTTCGAAATCGTACCTGGCATTGGTGTAGCTAACTTCCGAGTTGCGATAGTCGAGTTGAGTTACACCGCCTTTTTCGAAGAGCGACTGCTGTTTTTTCATGTTTTGCTCCGAAATCTCCAGGTTCAGCTTTTTACTGTCGAGCCCGATTCCGTTTACATATTCTTCGTCCTCCAGTTCTATGATGGTTTGCCCGTTATCTACAATGTCGCCCAGCGCAAAAGGCCGGTGTGTCCTGGGGTTGGTCAGCAGTTTATACTTTCCGGCCATCTCGGTGCTGAGGGTGGTTTTTTTCGTGGCGTTGAGCGTTCCGGTCGTATTAATGATCTTTTCGATCGAAGAAGGTTTGATGTCGGTTACCGAAACGGGCACTGCCAGCTCGGTGGTTGTGGTGTTAGGCTGGTTGTTACAGGAACTTGCAATTCCCGCCAGAGCAATGATTGCGAAAAGTTGGTAAAATGATTTCATATCAGGGTTTGTTTTTATTTTTTCTTTTGGATCAGTTTTTCAGGAACAACGGCTTCGTTTCTCTCGAAGTCGAAAAGCGACTGTATTTTTAGGTTCAGCAATTCAATTTTATAATCGATCAAAGCCTGTGCATACGCCATTTTTTTGGTTGAAAGCTGGTTTTGGTAAAGGTTAAGGTCCATACCGGTGAGGTCGCCGTTGGCATATCTTTCCAGGTTAATTTCATAGGTAAGCTGGGCATTCTTTTCATTCTGGGCGGCAATATCAATTTGGCTCACTTGATTTTGCAGGCTTCGGTAAACACTCCTGATATCAACCGAAATTTGAGTTCTTTCCTGTTCGAGGCTGAGTTTAGATGTTTGAATCACAGCTTCCTGCGCTTTGATGCGTGCTTTCTTTTCGCCCCAGTCGAAGATTGGCAGGTTAAATTGTAAAGAAACCCGTGGGTTGTTGGTCGGAGTCTTGTATATATCTGCGAGTTTTTCGTTATCACCAATAATCCCGATCGACAGGTTCAGGTCGCCCCGGAATTCATTCTGTGATTTGGTTTGAATCAATGTAAACTGCGAATTTTCAACGTCGATTTCCCGTTGACGCAACTCCATCCTCGAATTCTGCCCGAAATCTATGGCTTTATTCAAATCAATTGGCACTGGTGTAAAATTAACATCAGTCATCACGGTAATTTCCTCATTGATATCCATCCCGATATACTGTTTGAACTGATCCTTGTAGTTTTCCAATGTCACCTGGTCGTTCTGAACAGTTGATTTGGCGGTTGCAAAGTTTAGTTCAGCCTGGTATAACTCTTCCTTGGCAGCGATTCCGGCAGCCACTTTGTTTTGCGTTATTTCGTAGCTCTTTTGAGTGTTTGCCAGCTCATCTTTCGAAATACTGAGTTTCATTTGGGTCAGGTACACATTATAAAAAAATTGTGTCACCTGTTTTTCGAGGTTCAGCTTTTGCATCGCGTAACTTAACTGGGCATTCTCCAAATCAAGTTCAAGCTGTTTCAGGTTAATTTTCGTTCGGTTGTAAGTAAATAAGGGCTGTGCAAAGCTCAGGTATAAATTATTACTGAAAGATTTTGTCTCAATGTTGTTCCTGTATTCACTCAGGTTGTTCTGCCATCCGAAGCGGTTGATGAGGCTGATTGTACCGTCGGTAGGAAGAATTGGCTGCGAGACGGTGAATGTCCCGAACGACTCAGTTGTTTCGTTGGTGTTCCAGATTGAATAGAAGTCGTCGAACGAACGGCTTTTGTTGTAGCTGAAAGGAGTAAGGCTTAGCGAAAACTGCGATTTCAATGCTGCATTTTGCGCTTTCAGCGATTGTTCCGAACGTTCGAGGTTCAGCAGTGTCCGTTTGATATCGGGACTGTTGGTGCGAGCAATATCCAGCGCGCTTTCAAGCGTCAGGATCTGCTGTGCGTTGGCAGAAAACATCAGCGTGCAAAAAGCAGCAACCAGTAATCCCTTTTGAATGAATTTTTCAGGAAGCATCATATTCTCGTGTTTAAATTTAGTTTCTGATTCAATTTATTTTTGTCCTTTCTGCTATTGTTTAACCAGTTTCACGGCGTCGGCAACTACTACCTGTGCTTCAGATTTGTTGCTTAGTTCTATTTTCACACTGTCGCCGGTGAAATAGAACGATCCGAGGTTGTTCCAGCCGTCGTCGGCTGTTTTCAGGTCAACCATCACATCTTCCTTTCCCTGGTTGTGATAAATCGTATAGGTATATTCTCCTTCAGCATCCTGATTGCCTCTCCGCGGGCCGCCTCTTCGCGATTTCGCGAGATAAGTGTAAACTTCATAAGTTCCTTCTTCGGGAATGGCAACGCTCCAGGTGGCTTTTTTGCTTCCGTCGCCCGACCTGGTATAGTGGGCCGAACGGATATAACGGCCAAAGAAAGAGCTGTTGGTGGTTGCCCTCCATGAGCGTGGTGCCCGCCATGTGTTGAACCCTATAAAGCGGTCTTTGCTTTGATCTTCCTTCAGCAGCAAACGCTGCAAAAGACTGTAATCCGGCGTTTGTGTATAGCGGAACGACGAATCTTCATCGTCGCAGATGTATTCGCCTTTTTCAGCAATGCGAACGGGCGTGTCAGAAACCTTTTCACCTTCGTAGGGCGTGGCTTTGTTGTCCTGCTCTATGTTGAAAAGTGGCAGGTTTAACTCTGCCGGAATATTTTTCGATGTCAGCGTGTTGATGGTGATATTGAAAGGTGTTCCGTCGAGCAGATAACTTACATCTTTGGTTTGGTGACCTTCGAGGTAAAGTAATTTGCTGATAGTTTCCATGTTTCCGCCACCACCGAAAAAGCGGCCTGGGCCACCACCACCTCCGCCAAGCCTGAACTGCGAAATAACAATTCCTTCAGTCGACTCGGTATTGGTAATCCGGAATTTTACCATTGTTTTCAGCCGGTCGCCGTCGAGTACATTCACTGCATTTACGTTGCCAACCAGATACCCGGGCAGTTCTTTGCTCCTGAACCACTTATCCATAAAAGGCAGCAAATCGGTGCCAAATTGCTGTTGAATACGGTTATTGAAATCTTCTATCGTGGTTGAACTAAAGCGAATGCTTCTCAGGAAGTTGAACATGAAATCGCTGAAAGCGTCGTCGCCGGCTTTTCGTTTGATGATAGAAAAGAGTGTCTGACCTTTAAGCTGAATCACATTGTCGATGATTTGTAACCTGGTCGGATCGTTCAATAACTCGTCGAATGAATAGTCGAGCAAGGCAAGGTTTGCCTGTTCGTTTTCGGTCATTCCCTGCATGTCGCGCATCCAGCCCATTGCTCCCGATTCGGAAGCCTGATTCAGGAACGACTCGAAAATGCGGTCGGTGATCGGCCATTGGTTCGATTGCACAAAATAGGCGTAGTTGTAAAACAGCGGAAAAAAATACATAGGATTGGCTTTTTCTTCAATCTGAACCTCACCCTGGCTACGGTTGAAATTGGGTCGGGCCGAAGCTTGCGTAAACATTGAAAGGAAACTGTTGAAAGCCATTATCTTTTTCTCTTCCGGAGTGGTTTCCGCCTGGTTACCGCCACGGTTACCCCAACGTTCCATGCGTTTTACGCTTCCTTCAAAATCGGCTTCGTTCACCAGTAAACCTTTTTCAGGGAAAAGAATCGTTTCGGGCTGGACCTGGTCGCGTTCGCCAATGAAGGTACGCGGATACGAAACAAACTGTGCCGGAACTTCGACGACGGTGAAGCGGTCGAATGGATAATACATATCAATTTTACGCTCGAAATCTTTCAGCGCTTCTTTAATCAATTCGGGGATGGTGTCTTTCACCGGATCGAAGAACTTCGAGTAATAATCGTGTCCGGGGTGATTATACAGGCTAAAGACGAGTCCGTCGATGGTGTCGGTTTTTTCGGCATAATTGCCAATCACAAGCGAAATTTGAGGAAGGTTGTGCCGGTTCGAAAAGTGGAATTTACCATCTTTCTGCTCCGGGCTTCCCTGCGAAATGGCTGTCAGCCCCGGTTTTGTCTTTACCGTGATGTCGAAATGGCTAAACTGTTTCTGCATCCATTGTTTGCTTTTTTTCCCGAAGCCCGTTCCGGCTACCGGATACCAGTTGCTTTCGCGGGTTAGCAAAACAAAATCAGGTGACACGATGGCGTATCTTTTATCGATTTGATACATAAACGCTTTGTATGGTTCTTCGAGCGTCTTGTCGTCAATGTCGAGGTAACAGGCTGCTTCGTTGGGTTTTCCGGCATAGCTGAATTCAAGTTCTGCCTTTTCCCAAGGCTGTAATTTTACTCCTGAAAATTCAATGAGTTGCAGGTCGCGTTTGGCTTCAACTGCCTGGCCGTTGAATTTCACCTCACTTAATTTTAGGCCAGGGTTCAGGCTGAAAACAAAATGATCAATGGCCTCAGATCGTGGATTTTCTACTTGCAGTTTAGCGGTAATTTTTACCTGGTCGCCTTCGTGGTCAACATCCAACTGGTAGCTGTCAACTTTTAGTTGTTGCGTATCCAGGTTGGCATCGTTCAGTGCGCGCATGTTTTCCCGCAGGTTCTGATTGTTGATGAAGGTGGCAATGTGCACCTTCCCCAGCCAGATTCCGGCGGCGAAAAAAATAATAGCGGGTATCATCGTAATCTTGTTGCTGAACGGACTTTGAGGCAATCGCTTCAGGAGTGAGACCGTCAGGAAAATGAAAGCTATACCGAAACAGGCATACATTCCGCGGTGGATGAGGATTACAGGCAGGTTGCCGAAGCCAATAAAGTCGGAATTGAGCAGCGGGATGCTGTAGGCCATGTAATCGAACAGGTAATAATATTTGGTGTTGAGGTAAAAAATCGTGATGGCAACATACCCGAGCAGCACAATGAATGTGATCGCCTGATTTTTCAGGATGCTCATGATGAAGAACGCCAGTCCCATGATGAAAATAAGCGTGGGTAGGCTGATGATCAGGTAGTAGCTCAGGTAAGCAATCCACTCAACAGTCACACCTTCTGCAATCATATTGAAAATCAGTGCTTCGAGCAGGATAATCATATTCAGGATGGTGAAGACGAGCAGGTTGCCGATTGTTTTTCCGGCTACATATTCGCCGTTCGACATCGAACGAATGTAGATAACGTCGGTGGTATCGAGCTTTTTATCTCTTTTCAGAAAGTCGGATGCAAGGAAAATGGCGATGATGGCCTGAACGGTATTTAGTACGAGCAGATTCACGTAAGGAATGGCCGACGGAAGAGCTTTCAGGTCCCAGTTGCCCGAGCCTCCGTTCCCGAAAATCAGCGTGCCGAGGTTAAAGAAAAACAGGAAAACGATGGCCAGAATGCCGAAAATGCGGAAGAACCAACTGCGCAGGAGTGTGGTTACTTCGTATTTGGCAATGGAGGTTATGTTGTGCAGAGAGATCATGTTTTTTCTGATTTAGATGGCGGTCCATTGATTGAGGTTACTTTCCATAAAGTGGACGTAGGCGTGCTCCAGGTTTGGCGGAATGTTGTGCCCGTTGTATCCGTTGATTGATTCTGCAACGACCTGTATTTCCCAGCCTTCGCTGGTTGGTACGTTCGAAATAACCGGAAATTTTTCGTTGATCTCCAGGTATTCGGCCTCCGACGCCTGGATGAGCCATACTTTTCCTTCGGCACGGGCAACCAGATCGTCGGGCGCTCCTGCAAAAGCCAGTTCTCCTTTGTTTAGCAGGGCCATGTCGGTACAAGAGCTGGAAATGTCGCCAACGATATGGGTCGACAAAATGATGATCACATCCTGTGTCGAAATGGTCGAAAGCAGGTTCCTGAAACGGATTCGTTCTTCGGGGTCGAGACCGGTCGTTGGTTCGTCAACGATGATTATTTTGGGTTCATTTATCAGCGCCTGTGCAATACCAAGGCGTCGTTTCATCCCTCCTGAAAGGTTGTTTGCCTTACGGTCGCGGGCCTCGAAAAGCCCTACTTCTTCCAGCATTTTATCAACAGCTTGTTTCCGCTTTTTCGTCTCCTTCATGCCAGCCAGGCGGGCAGCATAGTCGAGAAATTCATAGGTTTTCAGGTGCGAGAAAAATCGAAAATCCTGAGGCAGGTAGCCCAGCAGCGACCTGATTTGTTCGCGGTCTTTGGTCAGGTCGTAGCCATTCATGGTCACTTTTCCCGAAGATGGCTGCATGAGTGTCACCAAAATGCGCATCAGGCTCGATTTGCCTGCGCCATTCGGCCCGAGCAGCCCGAACATTCCATTATTGATTTCTAGGTTGACATCGTGCAACGCGTGGTTTCCGTTGGGATAAACTTTATTCAGGTGTTCGATGGTAATCTTCACAGTTTGGAGTTTAAGTCACGCTTGCTATGACTAACAGTAGCGCAATAGGTTTAATTGAATCATTGAAACTAAGTTACGAAATTGTACCAAACCCCCATTCTTTTTCGACATAGGCCGTCGGTTTGACGACAAAATGGCAAAATCGTCCGGCATAAATTGAGGAATCTGGTGAATTTACAAATCCGTCAAAAAACTGTTACAAACCAAATAAGCTGCTAAATTTGCATTCCTAAATTCAGAAAAACATGAAAAGGAAAGCCATTTCAACCCAGCGCGAGACGAACGAATATTTGGTTTTAGTTTATCGTTTCCTGATTGTGATGGCTTTTTACTCGGTGTGCCGGGTGCTGTTTTACCTGTTTAATCCGGCGTCATTTCCCAAAGTAACATTTTTGTCGTTCCTCACCATTATGCAGGGTGGTTTGCGTTTCGACCTGAGTGCTTTGCTTTACCTGAATGCCATCTATGTTTTGCTGTTTCTGCTTCCTTTCAGGTTTAAATTCCAGAAGTGGTACCAGGTTCTGCTGAAATGGCTTTTTATGGTTACCAACAGCATCGGCATCGCTTTCAACCTGATCGACATGATTTATTACCGCTATATCCTGAAGCGCACTACTGCCAGCGTTTTCGATATTGTTGCTTTCGATGCCGGCAACACCAACCTGATCGGGCGGTTTTTTTACGACTTTTGGTTTATACCGGTTATTTTCGTTGTCATGGTGGTGGCACTTTCAATCTTGTATTCCCGATTTAAACCAAAGCCATTCAGGATAAAAAGCCCGGTTTTATATTTTTTGTCCGGAGTTCCATTTCTGGTTTTAGCCATCGCCTTTTCAGTGGTGGGAATGCGTGGCGGATGGAGGCACAGCACACGCCCCATCAACATGAACAATGCCGGAGCTTATGTGAATGCTCCTGAAGAAATGGCGCTGGTTCAGAATACGCCGTTTTGCATTTTCAGGACCTGGGGGAAAAAGGCTTTTGTGCACAAGGATTATTTCAAGTCTGACGAAGAACTTGCAAAAGTCTTCAACCCGGTGCATGTGCCCGACAGTGTTGGCCCGTCCCGTAAAGACAATGTGGTGGTTATCATTCTCGAAAGTTTCAGCAAGGCTTTTGTCGGCTCGCTCAACCCGCAGTACGAAGACCCGCGCGACCGCAGCTACACGCCTTTCCTCGATTCACTGATTCACGAAAGCCTCATATTTACAAACGCTTTTGCCAACGGGCGTAAATCGATTGATGCCATTCCGTCGGTTACCGCCAGCATCCCGGCGCTGGTTTTGCCTTACGTGATTTCTGAACGATCGGGCAACGCAATTAATAGCCTGGCTAGTCTTTTGGGTACACAGGGATACGAATCGGCATTTTTTCACGGTGCGCCAAATGGTTCAATGGGTTTCGATGCTTTTACGAAGATCGCTGGTTTTCAGCATTACTATGGAAGAAACGAATACAATAACATGGCCGATTTCGATGGCATCTGGGGTATTTGGGACGAGCCTTTTATGCAATACTATGCTCACGGGATGGACAAAATGAAAGAGCCTTTTTTTGCCACCTTGTTCTCTGTTTCGTCTCATCATCCCTACCAGCTTCCCGACAAATACAAAGGAGTTTTTCCTGAAGGCCGGATCCCGATTAACAAATGTGTGCGGTACACCGACCATGCGTTGCAGAAGTTTTTCGACACCGCCAGAAAAATGCCCTGGTTCAGAAATACTTTGTTTGTAATTACGGCCGATCATTCTGTCGATTCCGATATAAAGGAATATTACACTTCGGTGAACCGGTTTGCCATCCCTATTTTGTTTTTCAAAGGCGACGGCTCCATGAAAGGTGTCGACGACAGGCTGGCGCAACAAATCGATATCATGCCCACCATCCTGAGCTATCTGAACTATCCGAATCCGTACCTGGCTTTTGGCAACAACCTGTTCGACCCAAACGGGAAGCGATGGACGATCAATTACATTGAAGAATCGTACCAGTTTCTGACCGGCGATTACGCGCTGTATATGACTGCAGATAAGCTAAATGCCATATACAACCGCAAGGAAGATCCGGAGTTACGAAACAACCTGCTTGGGAAAATAGACATGCACGATGCTGAACAACTCGAAAAAGCTGTGATTCAGCAGTTCAACAACCGCATGGCCGATAACCGGATGATCGTGGGTAAATAGGTGGTTATACCGTTCCGGATTTAGCTGAGATGTTCAGAAAATAGCCACTTTTAAATTTGTTCCCAACCATCGCGGTAGTTGTGCCTGATCCACTCGTCGGCAGAAGCGAGCGCCGGAATGGTGTCGTACCGAGTGTCGAATTTGGGGTCGCCGTTCACAACCTGGAACTTATTGCTGGTGATTACCCTGATTTTTTCGTCGTGGCCAATGTTTGTAAATTGCATATTTCGTCCGTCCCAAAGAAGCTTTTTCTGTAAATCCTGAAGCCTGACAGCCAAGACACCCATCACAACCATTTCGTTGAGTGGACCTGCGTAGCTGAAATTAGAGCTTGCTTCAACCCGGTTTTCCTTGTTTTCTTTGGCCGCACGAATCCATTCCTGTTCGTGCCCATTGGTTTCGGCATTCGGTATTCTCCTGATAATTTTCTCAGGTTCGTTAAAATGAGCCATTTCGGAAGTGGGCAGCAGCGTTGGGTTCGACGCCGACGATCCGCACATGATTTTACCTTTTGTTCCGTAGAAAATAGCGCCGCCACTCTCGTTGCCCATCGGTTCGCCGTCTTTCAGTTCGGCAGGGCGCTCCGGAAGAAAACCTCCGTCATACCAGGTTACTTTCACTCCGGGCATTGCCACCTTCGGTAAATTGTCCCGACGCGGAAACCAATAGGTCACTTTTTCTGCATTGGGTGCCGATTCATTGTTGATAGGAGTGGAGCTTCCCTCAACAGCTACCGGATATTGCAGCATCAGCGCTTTGAATACAGGGTCGAGGATGTGGCAGGCCATGTCGCCCAGTGCGCCGGTGCCGAAGTCCCACCATCCGCGCCAGTTCCACGGCGTATAAATTTCGTGGTAAGGACGAAATTTGGCAGGACCAATAAAAAGATCCCAGTTCAGGCTCGACGGAACGCGCATCTTGTCGGTTGGTCGCTCCAGTCCCTGTGGCCATATCGGGCGGTTGGTCCAGGCTTCCACCGAAGTGATTTCACCAATTGTTCCGGCCCATATCCATTCGCAGATTTTACGGATGCCCTCGCCCGAATTACCCTGGTTACCCATTTGCGTGGCAACGCCATATCTTTTGGCCGTTTCAGTAAGGATTCGCGACTCGTAAACGGTATGTGTCAGCGGTTTTTGCAGATAAACATGATGGCCAAGCTTCATTGCCATCAGGGCGGGCAGTGCGTGCGAGTGGTCTGGCGTTGCAATCATTACTGCATCAATGTCTTTTTGCTTGTCGAACATTACCCGGTAATCCTCGAACTTTGGTGCATTTGGCCATTTTCTGAAAGCATTTCTTCCGGCATATTTGGCGTCAACGTCGCAAAGGGCAACGATGTTTTCGGTGTCCATATTTGATAGGTTGTTGAAGCCCATTCCGCCAACACCAATTCCCGCAATATTCAGTTTGTCGCTGGGAGCTTTGTGCCCCAATCCGGCAATAACTTTCGAAGGTAAAATGGTGACTGCTGTGGCCGCAAGGGCGGTTGTACTCAAAAAATTCCGGCGGCTGATGCGCGAACGATTGCTTTCCATGGTGAAGTTGATTCAGAATTTATTGCTGTGAAAATAGGTATTCCCTGCAAATTAAAAAAGAGAACGGGGCTGTAAGCAAAAAATGAAAAAAGGTGGATTCCTTTTCGAAATCCACCTTTTCAGTATATCCATTAAATAAACAATTAAGCCGGCATTTCCGGGAGGCTCCACGGTTTGCGGTATGTGTGTTTAATGAGCTCGGCTGCAAATTCAGTTGCAGGAATCGGGTCGGTATATGTTTTGTTGAAAGTTGGGTGACCATCGTGAATTTTGAAACCATCTTCAATAACGATTCTGATTTTTTCATCATCAGAGATATTGGTGAATTTCATGTTCGGGCCATCCCATGCCAATTCTTTTTCGAGCGTTTGCAGGCGAACGGCCAGTACACCCATCACTACCATTTCGTTGAATGGTCCGGCTTCGCTGAAGTCGGATGCAGTTTTTACACGGCTTTCCGGAGATTCTTTGCAAGCACGAACCCAATCCATTTCGTGAGAAGTGGCGATGCGACGACGGAATTTAGGAGCATTTTCAGGTTTCTCAACAGTTCCGTCCGGGCGAAGAATCCAGGGATTAACACCGTAGCAACCGCAAACCAGGATACCTTTTGTTCCGTGGAAGAAAACGCCACCGCCAGCGTCGTTTGGATCTTTGCCGACCGGCCAGTTGGGAGGAAGCATCTGTTTGATACCACCGTCGAACCAGGAAACTTCTACCTGTGGAAGCGCTGCTCCTTTTTTCATTCCTTTCCATGCACGTTTTGGTGTTCTTGCCGGGAACGTCAATTTAACCGACTGGGCTGTAGGGGCGCAATCCTGAAGCAACAAAGTTGAATTTCCTTGTGCTTTAGTTGGGTAGCCCAGTTCGAGACCTACGAAAACCGGATGCAAAATATGGCAAGCCATATCGCCAAGTGCACCTGTACCGTAGTCCCACCATCCGCGCCAGTTCCATGGATGATAAATTTCGTTGTATGGGCGCATTTTGGCCGGACCAATAAACAAGTCCCAGTCGAGGGTTTCTGGAACCCACTGGCCTTGTTTTGGAGTCATCAAACCTTGGGGCCAGATTGGACGGTCGGTGAAAGCTTCAACTTTTTTCACTTCGCCAATTTCGCCGTTTGCAAGCCATTCGCAGGTGAGGTTAACACCTTCCTGAGAAGAGCCCTGGTTACCCATTTGGGTTGCAACATTGTATTTTGCAGCAAGTTTTGTGAGCAGGCGTGATTCGTAAACAGAGTGGGTTAACGGTTTCTGCAGATACACGTTTTTTCCCATGGTGATGGCATGAGCCGCGGTGATACAGTGGGTGTGGTCGGCAGTTGCAATTACAACGCCATCGATCGATTTACCCAATTCGTCGTACATCACCCTCCAGTCTTTGTATTTTTTTGCATCGGGGAACATTTTGAAGCACCCTTCAGCATATTTCCAGTCGACGTCGCATAAGCCGACGATGTTTTCGGATGTAAGGTTCTTCAGGTTAGCGAAACCCATACCACCCACACCGATACCGGCGATATTCAATTTATCACTTGGCGCTTTATGGCCCAATCCGGCAATAACATTGCTGGGAAGAATAGTGGCTCCCGCAGCGGCTGCTGCCGAAGTAGCCAGAAATGATCTTCTGCTAAATTTGTTTTCCATTGGTAATTAATTAAAATTTTGATTTAGGTATAATAATCGATTGTGCTTACTATAAAAAAGCTTTTAAAGGTAAAATTATCTGCCATAAACACCAAACCAAAAGCAGCAAGTTTTACAAGATTCATATACCTGGCTAAACGTGCTGGTTCCCTTTTGTTTAGCCTTAAGTTTTTTCTAAGGCATAGCCGATTTCACAAATAGCTTTTGTCTATTCAGTATTGATAAATTCGATTTGACAGGCGATGCAGCGCCACATATCTTTGTGGTCATCATTAACGAATCTTATTATTTAATACAGTTTATATGAAAACAATTGGAGAAAAATTTCCTGAATTTAAAAAGGAAGCCGTAGTATCGCTTGAGGCGGGCAAAGAGTTTAAAACACTTACCAATGTCGACATTGCTGGCAAGTGGACAGTATTCTTCTGGTGGCCGCTCGATTTCACTTTCGTTTGCCCAACCGAAATCGTTTCGTTCAACGAACACTTCGAAGAATTTGCCAAACGCAATGCCAACGTGGTAGGTGCTTCAATCGATTCACAGTTTGTACACCTTGCCTGGAGAAATAACCACCCGGGATTGAAAGGACTCAAATTCCCGATGCTCGCCGATACCAGCAAATCGCTTTCTGAAGAACTCGGAATTCTCGAACCTGAAAATAAAATCGCTTACCGCGCTACATTCATTCTCGATCCGGAAGGAACCATTCAGCATGTTTCGGTA
>JAEWME010000234.1 GCA_023393265.1 Bacteroidota bacterium
GACCTATGGTGATCAAATTCGTTATGAGATAAAGAATATTAGGGTAAGCAATAGAATTATTAAACAATCTGGGATAGCCTATTTTGAAGGGAAGCCAATTGCTCAGGCTACTTGGACTTGTGGTAGAATAGATTAAAAAAACACGAACGCACAACATCAACTACCCGGCAAGTTCGGCAGCAGTGGTTTCCGGTGGGCATCTTTCCGCCCGGACTGTTTTAAACGAAACAATCTGGGCCTGCCTGTAGCTTCTTTTGTTATGGGCAAGTCAACAAGGTATTGCAATTTTTAACAACTAATAGGATTATAACATGAAAACCTTCTTAACTTCATTATCCAGACATTTTTTCAATCATAAGTTGTTATCTACAGTAATCTTGATCCTTATTAATTTATCATGTGAGAAAGAGAGTAATCTAAGATTAGATTTTGTATTCAAAACAACTGAAATTATTTATTACCCAAACAAGCATATTTTAATGACCTTCAATATAATACCCAAAGGTTATAATGAGCCATACACATTTAAATGGTTTAAGCCAGATTCATTAAAAGAAGAGGGTCCATATTCGATTAATATATCTAGCAACCTCATGCTGGATTTTGAAATCTCAGACACTAAAAATATATCTCAAAGATTTACCTATGAGATTAAGACTGATACCATTGATTCGATAAAATATGACTACAGGAATAACTGTGTCGGGACTTATAAATGCAATGTTGCTTCTTCTTATAATGGCTCAACAGAATATTTTCAGGATACCCTGGTAGTTATAAAAACCAGTTCATTTAACATGTTAAACATTCGCGATAGTAAAGACATAAAAAATAATTATGCAGGAAATATAATGACATATATTGATTCAAATGGTAACAATGGTTTTCCGAAAAGAGATTTCTTTGGTTATCATTCCAGGGTATTATTTACAGATGACATTATTCATTATTCGGTTAGTGGACCTTTAGGGTTCTATTATACAAATGTTTATGATGGCATTCGG
Organism: Bacteroidota bacterium; assembly: GCA_023393265.1. GTDB lineage: Bacteria > Bacteroidota > Bacteroidia > Bacteroidales > Prolixibacteraceae > Aquipluma. Next base: position 1,005 of record JAEWME010000234.1, read on the forward strand.
ATAAACCAATAATATCTCCATATACTAATTGTTAAAACGTTTCTGCATACAGAAAAATACCCGACAAGTCCGGTGGCGGTGATTGTCGGACTGCATCTTTCCGCTCACGTAATTAATTCTCCAGTTAATCAGTTAGCCAGCTTACGCGAAGTACTCGCTTTGTTTCCGGCGTGATTTTTACCCGGTCGTCCAGCCTTTTCCCAACAATCCAAATTGGGTGGTTGCCACTGACCAAAATCCAGGCATTTTCTTTTTCCGGAATGGAATATTTCTCGTCGATGAAAAAATCACTCAGCTTTTTAAGCCCCGTCATACCTAATGGCTGAAAATATTCGCCTTCCTGCCAATGGCGCAGGATGAGCGGAAATTCCAGCTTGTCAAAGTCGAAATCAGCCACATTGGGGTTGGTCGAATAGCGGAAATCTGAAGTTCGTTCGAGGTGTTCGATGGTAAGGTGAATCGGGTAAGTTAGCTTTTGGCAATCTTCATCAATGTAAAAAAGCTTCTCCTGACCAACCGGATTGGGAGCAATCAGCAGGTAATCGCGGTCTTTGATCAGGCGGTAATTTTCAGAATAAAATTTGCGGCCCGATGCTTTTCCAAGCGAATCCACAATGTCGTCGATTTGCTCCGGCTGAAAGCCAAATTCGCGGATCAACTCAAACAAAACCGTTCGCAATGGACTAAAATTCAGCATTTTTTCAATGTGAATCATCGCGCCCATTTCGTCATCGGAGAAAACAAACGCCCTGATTTCACTCATTCGCTGCTGAAAAAGCTGGCCTGTTTCATTCAACGTTCCAATGGTTTTCAGCGCATTTCGCCGGAAGGCTGGATTCACCTGTTCGAGCAAAGGAATGATCTCGTGGCGAATCAGGTTACGCTTGTAAACCGTTTCCTCGTTGCTCGAATCGGTGCGAAAAGCAATCGACAGCCGCTGGCAATAATCCAATATTTCAGCGCGGTTGGTAAACAGCATTGGACGGATAATTTTTCCTGATTTGGGCTGAATACCGCTCAGTCCGCGCACACCGCTTCCCCGCGAAAGATTGATCAGGAAAGTCTCGATCACATCGTCCTGATGGTGCGCCGTAGCCAGGTAATCGAACCGGTGCAAATACAGCAACTCGTCGAACCAGCCATAGCGCAACTCGCGGGCCGCCATTTCAATGGAAATGCCCTTTGCATCGGCATATTCAGTAGTATCAAAGCGTTTGTTGTAAAAAGCAATATTATGCTGGTCGCAATAATCTGAAACAAACTGCTCGTCGCCATCCGATTCCTTTCCCCTCAGTCCGAAATTACAATGAGCAACAGCAACCGAAAAACCGTTGCTGGCGAACAAATGCAGCATCAGCATCGAGTCGGCGCCGCCGCTCACCGCCAGCAAAACCCGCTGCGACGAATGAAACAGCTTCTCGCTGTGAATGTATTTCAGAAATTGCTCGACCATATATTTTTTGTTGCGGGTTGCGGGTTATTGAAACTGTTGCGAGTTGCGAGTTTCGGGTTTCAAGTTACGAGTTAAACCAACCTGAAACCCGTATCTCGTAACCCGCAACAATTTATCTTGACGCCACCAATTCGGCAATGCGCACGATCACCTCAACGGCTTTTTGCATCGATTGAACCGGGACGAATTCGTAAGGCCCATGAAAATTATGACCTCCTGCAAAAATATTCGGGCAAGGCAAACCTTTCCACGAAAGCTGTGCCCCGTCAGTCCCTCCGCGGATGGCATTAATTTTAGGTTTTACTCCACAATCAATCATCGCCTGCTCTGCCAGGTCTACAATGTATTTTACTGGCTCAACCTTTTGTCTCATGTTGTAATACTGATCGTTCAACTCCAGTGTTACTGTTCCGGTGCCATAGCGAAGATTAATGAATTGACAAATCTCCTGCATCAGTTTCTTTTTGGCTTCGAATTTCGTCCAGTCGTGATCGCGAATAATAAATTCCAACTTTGTTTCCGACACATTTCCAACAAATGAAGTGACATGAAAATAGCCTTCGTAACCTTCAGTGTGCTCTGGTCGCTGCTCCGGCGGCAACATTTGTATCAGCTGCATGGCAACCATCGTTGAATTGATCATCGCAATTTTGGCTGAGCCCGGGTGAACACTCCTACCCTTGACTAAAATCTTTGCGCCGGCAGCGTTGAAGTTCTCATATTCCAACTCTCCAATTTCACCTCCATCAAGCGTGTACGCAAAGTCCGCTCCAAATTTGGCGACGTCGAAATGCTCTGTACCTCGGCCTACTTCTTCATCCGGCGTAATGCAAACCCGAATTTTTCCATGTTTTATTTCAGGATGCTGAACGAGGTATTCCATCGCCGTGAAAATCTCGGCAATTCCGGCTTTGTCGTCGGCACCCAGCAAAGTAGTGCCATCAGTAGTAATTAAATCCTGTCCAACATACTTCTGTAATTCAGGAAAATCTTTCGGACTTAAAACCAAATTCTGCTCTTTATTCAGCAAAATGTCATTTCCCTGATAGTTGGCAACAATCTGCGGGTTTACATTTTCGCCCGAATAATCGGGACTAGTGTCCATGTGCGAAATAAAACCAATAACCGGAACCTGCTTATCGGTGTTTGCCGGCAAAGTAGCTGTCACATATCCAAATTGGTCGCACTCAACTTCGGCCATTCCGATACTTCTCAGTTCTTCAGCCAACTGATCGGCAAAAGGTAATTGTCTGGCAGTACTCGGAAATGTCTCACTCTGGTGATCCGAAGTCGTATAAACCTTCACATATCGTAAAAATCTGTCTAAAACCTTTTCCATTATTTTTTCCATTCATTCATCATTCAAAATTCATCATTCAAAATTTTCTAAACGTCGTCGGAATTAAACTTGAATCCGAGGCGTTTACCAGTCTGTATCTTCGAGTTATTAATCTCCGTGTGCATCTGCTCCACTGTCACAATTTTAATCTGATCGTATGGCGGCACCAGCAAATCGAAATCAACAGCATACTGAACAGCCGTTTCAATGATTTCCCGGAGGTATTCTTTCGTCAGCTCGTCGGCACCAAAATCTTTCACAATCTCTTTCGATTGGCGCTTGCCTTCAACAAAGAAATGGTTTTCGCGGTTCAAGAAGATTCGGGCAATCAGGTATCCCAAATCCTCCATCCGGTTGTATCGGAATGAGTCGTTCAGAAAATTATAGATATTTACAACGCCGCAATATGAATTTGATGGATTATTTTTCACATAATTGAGCTGCCAGATCGGGTGCTCGCGATTGAAAACGAAAACATTGGAGTGCATACTGAAAATGAGTATATCGCCCCCAATCCTGAATTCAGCTTCAAAAAGCCCTTTTTCCTGAAAAACCGGTAAAACCGAATCTTCCACTTTGTCTTTTAATATCGACCGGTATTCTTCAGCGAGTTCTTTCAGCACTTCTTTTAAAATACCAAAAGAAGCCAGTGTTTTTTGGTAAACTTCCTGTTTCAGATTTGTTTTCAGGATCATGCCGTCCAGCTTGCTTCCCTGGTTAGTTTCTTCTGTCATAATTTTTGATTTATTATCACATAAAAATAAGAAAAGCAGCCAACTTTGACTGCTTTCCCCTTTATGTTTTAAGCTTTTTTAATAAGCAATAGCAAACAGAACGCGACCTTTAGATGGTTTTCCCGAATAAATGCATTGTCCGTCTTCAGCCACCTGATCGAACGGAATACAACGAATGGTAGCCTTTGTTTCTTCTTTGATGGCTTGTTCTGTCTCCGGTGTACCATCCCAATGGGCAGCAATAAAACCACCTTTATTCTGAAGAACTTCTTTAAACTCTTCGTAAGTATCAACCTTGGTGATCATCTCATTCCTGAAATTCAAAGCCTTGTTGTAGATATTCTGCTGAATTTCGTCGAGCAGTTTTTGCACGTAAAGCTCGATATTTTCAATCGAAACAACTTCTTTGGTCAGGGTATCGCGGCGGGCCACTTCGGCGGTGCCGTTTTCCAGATCGCGCGGACCAATGGCAATTCTCACCGGAACACCTTTCAACTCATATTCGGCAAATTTCCAGCCGGGCTTCTTAGTGTCGTTGTTATCGTATTTCACCGAAATACCAAGTGCTCTCAGCTTGGCTACAATCTCATTGACCTTTACTGAAATGGTATCCAGTTGATCGAGCGATTTGTAAATCGGCACAATAACTACCTGGAATGGCGCCAGTTTTGGAGGCAAAACCAGTCCGTTATCGTCTGAGTGAGCCATGATCAACGCACCCATCAAACGGGTTGAAACGCCCCATGAAGTAGCCCAAACATACTCTTCCTTACCTTCTTTGCTGGCAAAAGTTACATCGAAAGCTTTGGCAAAATTTTGTCCCAAAAAGTGTGAAGTTCCGGCCTGTAAAGCCTTTCCATCCTGCATCAGCGCTTCAATGCAATAGGTTTCAACGGCGCCGGCAAAACGTTCGTTGGCCGATTTTGCTCCTTTAATTACCGGAACAGCCATAAATTGCTCGACAAAAGTGGCATAAACATTTACCATACGCTCAGTTTCTTCCAGCGCTTCCTGTGCGGTGGCATGAGCCGTGTGCCCTTCCTGCCAAAGAAATTCAGCAGTTCTCAGAAACAGACGGGTACGCATCTCCCAGCGAACTACGTTTGCCCACTGATTGACCAAAATAGGCAAATCGCGATATGACTGAATCCAGTTTTTGTAGGTATTCCAAATAATCGTTTCTGAAGTTGGACGAACGATCAGCTCTTCTTCAAGCTTCGCTTCAGGATCAACAATCACGCCTTTTCCATCCGGATCATTTTTTAACCGGTAATGCGTAACAATGGCACACTCTTTGGCGAAACCTTCCACATGGCTGGCTTCTTTACTAAAAAACGATTTTGGAATGAAAAGCGGGAAATAAGCATTCACGTGACCGGTTTCTTTAAACATGCGGTCGAGCTCAGCCTGGATCTTTTCCCATATTGCATATCCGTAAGGTTTAATGACCATACAACCCCTCACTGCGGAATTGTCGGCAAGATCGGCCTTGACTACCAGATCGTTGTACCACTGCGAATAATTTTCGCTGCGTGAAGTCAATTCTTTTGCCATTTTTTAACTTTTGGTATGGTATTTGCTTTTTTCGTACTAGTTTTATGGGCTACAAAGAAAGTAAAATATTTATTCATTATAAAGGAGGGCATGCTATGAAAACGAAACTTCCGGTCATCGCAATTTTTGCTTTTTTGGTCAGTGCTTGTGGGACGGGAACCTACATGACCAAAACGTATGATGACGACATCTATTTCTCCCCCGCGGATGTACCACCTGTTTCTCTGGCAAGTAATGGAGTGAGCGAAAAAAGTAATACAGATCAGGTAAAGGCCAAAGAAAAGGACGCAATTATCAGCCAGATTCAGGAGAATCCGGATGGTACTAAAACCCTTACAAACAATATTTACCAGAGCGATAATACTGGTGATGACCGTGTTTACAACATGGATGACCAGCAGTTGGTTGACTCCGATACGACTGCCTATTATGACGATGAAGATGTTAAATACGTCATTAACAACTACTACGACGACAACGACATTGACTTTGCCTATCGCATCAATCGTTTCCACCGGCCGTTCTTCTATAGTCCTTTTAGCAACTGGTATTGGGACTCATATTATTATTCACCGTTTTATAACGACTATTACGGATATGGCTATGGATGGTATGATCCATTCTATTATAACTGGGGCTACCCATATGGCCTTTACAGTTATTGGGACCCATTCTATTTTGGCTTTTCAGGATATTGGGGCGGATATAATCCATGGTATTACGATGGATATTACGGAGGCCATTATGGTGGATTATATGCAACCCATGATGTTGGAAGAAGACGTACAACAAACATGACACTGGAACGCGGACGAGCCAACTCTGAGTTAGGCGGCCTTAATGCAAGAGGTTCAGATGGAAACCGGATATCGAGCCTGAGCCATGATCGCGCCCGTTCAATTGAGACAAGTGGTGCCAGAAGCCAGAACAAGAGCGCAACTCTTGTAAACGACAGAAGAGGGGTTGTTAGTTCTGAAGGCAGAAGAAGTATAACCAGCACTTCCGATCCATCCAACGGTACTTACATCCGTTCCGGACAGGCAGTACGAACTTCAGCTTCTAACCAGGGAACTGTCAGAAGGACTTATCAACCATCGACAACTGGTAGAACTTATTCTCAGGGACAGGCTGTGAGAAGCACGCAAAACTATACACCCAGCTATAACAAGCCAAGAGTTGTCAATCAGTCGAGTTATAACAACAGCTACAACCGGCCTAGGATTGTGAACAACAGTAACTCGGGATCGTCAAATGTAAGTAGAACTCAATCCTATTCGGCACCTCAAAGTTCGTCAAACGTCAGACAGGTTTATCGTTCAAGTTCTACTTATTCGACAGGTTCAAGTTCTACACCGAGAAGCTCTTCGAGCTATAGCCGTTCTTCTTCGGATTCATACAGCGCACCAAGCCGCTCATCCAGTTCGTCTTCTCCCTCTTATTCAGGTGGAAGCAGCGGATCCTATAGCAGTGGCGGTGGTTCTTCAAGAAGTGGATCAAGTGGAAGCAGCGGTGGTTCTGGCCACAGAAGATAAAAAATCAGTGTGAGCAGTTTTTAAGTCTGAATACAAACAATTAATTCTGAAAACAAATGAAAAAGCTAGCATATACTGTCAGCATCTTGTTGTTAACGGTTAGTGCATTTGCACAGGACTTAACAGATGCATTAAGATATTCAAATCAGCGGGTTAGCGGAACTGCCCGTTCAGAAGCAATGGGAAACGCTTTTGGCGCGCTTGGCGGTGACTTTAGCTCGCTAAGCATCAACCCCGCTGGCGTGGGCGTTTACCGCTCCGGAGAATTTACATTTAGCACAGCAATTGGAAAAGTCAGTATTGATGGAACCTACCTTGGGAATACAGTTACCGATTCGAAATACAATGTCGGAATCAACAACATAGGCTATGTTGCAACCATCCCAACAGGGCAGAATAGCGAAACAGGACTGGTGAGCCTGAGCCTTGGTGTTGGATTTAACCGAATGGGAAGTTTTTCGATGAGCAGTCTGGCGGAAACGCCCAATGCCAATTATTCCATATTGGGTTACTTTACTGAAAACATGAATGCAAAACATGATTACTATCATGGCTATGAAGACCGTCTGGATCCTTACTATGAAAGACTCGCGTGGGATACCTACCTCATCAATCATGACGACGATGCCAATGAATATTTCAACGATTTAACTGACAATAACTACGGTCAGTTACAACGTAATACAACCGACAGAAAAGG
>JAEWME010000258.1 GCA_023393265.1 Bacteroidota bacterium
AAATAGGGCGAAAGGTAGCGCAGCTTAATTTTATGGTAATTTTCGGTCTGAATACTTTTCAGCTTGGTAAATGTTGGCGTTCCAACCAGCAAAATCCGATAATGTTCAGCCAAAGCTGTCAGGTTGGTAACAGCAACGCTCACCTGTGCTTCATTATCTGTTGGAATCACAAAAACATTCTCTCCGTTTTCATCCAGCATCGACTTGATGTTACTCACACCCTGCTGCTGGAAACTATATTCATGAAAATACCGTTTCTCTCCTGATTCGCCGAATTTCTCTTTACAAAGTTTTCCAACCATGGCTTCCGAGCTGTTTGAGTTACCTGCAAACTGAAGCAGAATAAAGTTCTTTCGGGCAAATTCTTTAAAAATATAGTCGGCAGTTTGTTCAACCTGAAAATCGCGCGACGGGTTCACTTTGAAGTACCAGGGATTATTCTTCTCAAAATTTCCTGAAGATGAAAGCGGAGAAACCATCGGAATGCGGTTTTTAGCGGCAAACGAGGCAACCGATTGCTGCAATTCAGGATAAACCGGGCCAATAATCAGGTTTAAACTGAAAAACTGATCGAGCAAAAGCAGCCGACTGATTTTATCCTGACTACTGGCATCGAAGGTGTAAATTTCAATGTTCATTCCTTCACGCCGGAGGCTGTCAATCGCAAGCAGCGCACCTTCATAAAATTCCATGAACCCAATCACCCGTGAATCGATGTTCGCGCCGTTTATAACGCCTGAACTATCGGTACTCGTTGGCGCAACCTGATTCACAAACTTCAGCGGATCGAGAATATGGTCGCGTGGATTGCCCAGCGAGTCTGGCTGATCAGACAGGTAAAACGGCAGCAAAAATCCAACTTTGTAATGCTGGTTCCTGTTTAGCGGCGACGGAATACAATCGGACAAAACAGAAGCTGAAGAAGGCAAAGCATCAGTCGCGTTATCTTCAGTCATTTTTGATTCTTTCACCTGCTCCGGAATCAGAATCGTTTCGCCCGTCTCCAGGCTTCTGGAAAGCAACGACGGGTTCAGTTTCTTGATATCGCCCACTTCTACACCGAAGCGATTGGCGAGTGAGAACAGGGTTTCTCCTTTTTCAACTTTGTACCTGATTACATTTTTCGGTTCATCAGCAAAATCCTGCTTTTTAACAACACTTACGTCCGGAATTTTCAACTTCATTCCAGCTTTTAGTCCACCCTGCAATTCCGGATTTGCAGCCAGCATCGCTTCATGCTCCACCCCGTAACGCTGTTCCAAACCATATAAAGTCTCTCCTGAAACAACCTGATGCGTTTTTAAATTCAGGTTTTCTGCCTTTATTTCTTTCTGTGGTTCAGCGGTCTTAACCACTGGCTCAGTATTTCCTTTTACCGGAATTTTCAGCACCTGTCCAACTTGTAAACCGTTTGTCAATTCAGGATTATTCCTGATCAAGTCATTTGCTGTGATTTCATATTGCTTTGCGATCGAGAAAATGGTCTGATTCTTTGCTACTTTGTGATAATAATAATCCGATCCTACAGCCGGAACAGCCGTTTTCGGCTTTTCAGGAGTAACCTGAACTTCTGCTTTGCCCATAGGAATTTTTACTGTTGCACCAACCTGCAACACCCCTGCAAGCCCCGGATTCGCCTTTTGAAGATCTTGGGGCGTAACTTTATATTTCTGGCACAAACTAAATACCGTCTCGCTTTTGCTCACTGTGTGCAAAACATAGCGGGTTCCGTCAACCACTACTTCTTTCTGGGCCGATGCCTGAAAAGAAGCAACTGCAAACAAAACCGAAAAACATATTACTGCTAAAATCTTCATGCCTATCTGACTAAAATATATCCTGATACCTAAACGGTCAAAAAATCGTTAAAATGCTTTTTCGCCAAAATATTTCATAAACTGGGTGCGCTCCCATGCTGCCGACATCGATTGAGTTTGGCTCAGTAAACCTTTATACTCCTGAATAGAACTGTATCCTTTTCGGTCCATCCACTCCGAAATTTCATGATTAATCTTAGTTATTTCGGCTGGTCCCTTTTTGTATAACACGGAAGCAATTTGCACTGCCGATGCACCTGCAAGCAAAAATTTGATGGCCGTTTCTCCGTCGTGAATCCCGGTTGTTGCTGCCAGTTCGCATTCCATCAATCCCGAAAGAACCCCGGTCCACTTCAATGGCAGCAAATAATCTTCAGGCAAACTAAGCACATCGGCAACTGTCACGACCTGATTTTCTATATCAATATCAGGCTTATAAAACCGGTTAAAAATAGTGACTCCAGCAATTCCGGTACCCGATAATTTTTTCACCAGCCCAGCCAGGTTCGAAAAATAGTGGCTTATTTTCACCGAAACAGGAATATGCACAGCACCAAGCACTTTCTGAACCGTTTCGAAATAAAACTGTTCATTGCTTTCGCTGGTCTTGATCGAATCGCTCGGGCAAATAAACATATTCAATTCGAGCGCATCGGCACCAGCATCTTCGATTTTTCGGGCAAATAAAATCCATTCGTTCGAACTCATGCAATTGACGCTGGCAACAATCGGCACTGAAGTTTTTTCTTTCGATTCCCGGATCAGTTTCAGGTATTTCTTTATGTTGTCCTCTTTGATCACGTAATCAAAATAATCAAGGTATTCCGGGTCAGCCGTAAATTCGGTTCTCAGGCTCAACTCTTCCTGAAGTTCAAGGTATATTTCTTCTTCAAAAATCGACTTCAACACAATGGCTCCGGCTCCAGCTTCGGCCAGCTTAACCACCTGCTCCACGTGGCCCGTCATGCTGCTGCTAGCTGCAATCACCGGACTGCTTAATTCGAGTCCAAAAAAACGGGTTGATAAATTTGCCATAACAATCAGATTTTCAATTTCACATTGGCGACAGACGCCCGAATTTAAACCAAAATAAAAAGTACTTGCTCCTGGGAAAAGCTATTTACGAATGTCTTCCGGACAAATACCGGTGCATGGAAGCGGCAGCTTTTCGTCCATCGCCCATTGCCAGAATCACAGTAGCTCCTCCCCTCACAATATCGCCACCAGCAAATATTTCAGGAATAGAACTCTGCATGGTTTCCTCATTTACCTCAATGGTTCCCCATTTGGTAACATTCAGTTCGCTCAAAGCCGAAGGGATGAGCGGATTGGGTGAAACGCCAACCGCCACGACTACCAGGTCGACAGCGACATCGTATTCCGAACCTTCGAGCACCACCGGACGACGACGGCCCGAAGCATCGGGTTCGCCCAGTTCCATGCGCTGGATACGCATCCGGTTGACTCGTCCTTTTTCGTCGGCAAAGTATTCTACCGGATTTGCCAGGTTAATAAATTCAACACCTTCTTCTTCCGCATGGTGAATTTCTTCGACACGGGCAGGCATTTCAGAGCGCGAACGCCGATAGATGATCATCGCACGTTCAGCGCCGAGGCGCTTGGCCGTTCGCACCGAGTCCATTGCAGTGTTTCCGCCACCAATTACAGCCACATTTTTTCCTTTGATAACCGGGGTATCAAACTCGTCGCTGGCAGCATTCATCAGGTTTACCCGCGTGAGGTATTCATTTGACGAAAGAATGCCATTATAATTTTCGCCGGGAATGTTCATGAAACGGGGCAAGCCCGCACCACTGGCAACGAAAAATGCCTGAAATCCTTCGGCCTTCAAATCATCGAACGAAGCTGTTTTTCCAACGATAAAGTTGCGGACGAATTTCACGCCCATTTTCTCAAGGTTCGAAATCTCAACATCTACAATGCTGTTGGGCAGCCTGAATTCAGGAATACCGTATTTGAGCACACCGCCAATTTCGTGCAACGCCTCAAAAACAGTCACCTCGTAGCCCAATTTAATCATGTCGCCCGCAAACGAAAGCGACGCAGGCCCGGAACCAATGGCGGCCACTTTCTTTCCATTCGACGGGGCCACTTCGGGAACAGACATGAAACCACTGTTTCGCTCGTAGTCGGCAGCAAATCGCTCCAAATAGCCAATCGCCACCGGATCTTTTTTCAACTTTTGCGTGTAAAAACAGGAAGCTTCGCATTGTTTTTCCTGAGGACATACCCTACCACAAACCGCCGGAAGGGCAGAAGTTTCTTTTAAAGCTTTTGCAGCATCCAGAAAGCTTCCTTTTTCGATATGTTTTACAAATTTGGGAATGTTGATGCTTACCGGGCAACCGTCGATACAGGTTGGATTGGGACAATCCAGGCACCGTGAAGCTTCTGCAAGTGCCTGCTTTTCGGTAAGGCCGGTATTCACTTCCCTGTTTTGATATTGTATGCGCACAAACGGATCCTGCTCGGGCATCTTCACCCTTGACATCGCCGTGCGGTCTTTATTGGCAATTTTCTTTCTCAGTTCGACGCGCCACTCTTTTTCGCGTTCAACCTGAAGATATTCTTTGTTTATTGACATTTCGAAGTAGTTAATAATGGATTACAAATACCGGTCGAAGGCTTCTTTTTCTTCGGCAGAATAACCACCAAGCCGCATGATCAACTCGTCAAAATCGATTTGGTGGGCATCGAATTCGGGACCATCCACACAAGTGAACATGGTCCGTCCGCCAACACTCACCCGGCAGGCGCCGCACATCCCGGTTCCGTCAACCATGATTGCATTCAGACTGGCCTGCGTTGGTATTTCATATTTTTTTGTAAGCAGCGAAGTAAACTTCATCATCACAGCCGGACCAATGGCCACACATTCATTCACTTTTTCGCGCTGAATAACCATTTCGGCACCGGCAGTGACCAGACCTTTGGTTCCGTACGAACCATCGTCCGTCATAACAATTACCTCGTCGGACCATTTCCTGATTTCATCTTCCAGAATGACCAAATCTTTATTTCGGGCCGCAATAATTGAAACAACACGGTTTCCAGCCTTCTTCATCCCTTCCACAATTGGCAGCATGGGCGCCACACCAACACCTCCGCCACAAGCCAAAACAGTCCCCACCTGATGAATTTTGGTGGCTTTACCGAGCGGACCAACCAAATCGAGGATTGAATCGCCGACCTCCAATTCAAAAAGTTTGGATGAACTGACACCCATTTTTTGTACCACCAGTGTTATGGTTCCTCTGGCCGAATCGGCATCAGCAATGGTCAGTGGAATTCTTTCTCCTTTAAGGTCAACCCTCAGAATCACAAAATGTCCGGGTTTCCGGGCCTTTGCAATCCGGGGTGCATCAACGACAAACATGGCAACTTTCTCAGAGAAAAGAACCTTCTCAACAATTTGGTTCATGATTGTATTTTTTGGTTTTTCACACAAAACGAAGCGTCAAAATTAGCATTGTGCAAACAATATCCCTCTGCTAAGCTAATCTTTTTTCATTCCTGAAAGAAGCTTCATTGCTACTTATCAGTTCATTCTGCCATTTCTGATTCAAAAAATATAAAAATTTCTAACCATTTAACGAAACCGTAATCTTCGGCATTTTGCAATGTCTTATATTTAAATTTTTGTTTTGGTGAAAAATAGCCCAAACAAAAAGCGGCAAAGAACTTTAACAATCAAAAGAATACAGGAAATTGGCTCAGGAATTCATTATCGCAATCACCGAGCACCGGGCTCTTGGCAATATTTTGGTCCCGCTTCTGATCGAAAAAGATCAGCTTTACTACATTGTAAAAAAAGTAGTAAAAATGCGCGACGTGAAAAGCGGAGAAGTTGCGTTGAACGACTCGCAACTTGAACTGCTGAAATTGATTGAAAACTATAGCGACGAAGCGCTTGCCAAAAAATTTGCACGCAATACCGACAAAGCCAGCTTTTTCCAAACCCTGAATAACGATTTTTTTCAAAACCATGTCAGCCCGTATATCGACAAATATATTTACCGCTGCGTATTGCTGCTGATGAAGGGGAACATCCGCTTATTTTACAAGCAGGCCAAATACGCCAATTTGTACGACGAAGACGAAATCAAAGTGAACCCGTCGTTTTCGGAAAGTGTCTTTTATTTCAACCGAAGCGAAACCGGAACCAAATACACCCTCAAAATCAGCCACGAAGGGAAGCAACTCGATTTGCTCCACAAAACCATCCGGATGATTTGCACGCAGCCATGCTGCTTTGTATTCCGGAATAGGCTATATATTTTCAGGGAGCTTTCAGGAAAAAAAATTGTTCCTTTCCTGACCAAAGATTCGGTTTCGGTACCCAAACAGTCCGAAGAAAAATATTACCAGTCGTTTATCCTGAATACAATTAAAGAGTCGGAAGTTGAAGCGACAGGATTTGAGATCATCGAGCGCAACCCGCCCAGAAAGACCATCCTTTCGCTGGAACAGGACCTCACGCTCCGGCCTGTTGTCGTTGTCAAATTCAGGTACGAAAACAGCCTTTACCTGGCCGACTCGGTTTCGAATGTGTTTGTTAGCTTCGAAAACCAGAGCGACCGATACATTTTTAAAAAATTCGTCAGGAACCGGGAATGGGAAGACGGGCAACTCGGGCTAATTAAAAAACTTGGGCTAAAATATAAAAATGGCTTTTGGACAACTGTTGCCGACAAACAGAAGTCGGAGGAGGAAAACCAATACCAGATTATTGAATGGCTGAGCAAAAACAGCGAAGAACTGACACAACTCGGATTTTTAATCCAGCAAGGAAAACTGAATAAAAAATATTTCACGGGGGCACAGGTACTCGACATCCAAATCAAAAATAACGAGGATTGGTTCGACATTTACGCGATGGTAAAATTCGGAACCTACCAGATTCCGTTTATCCGACTGCGAAAGCACATTTTAAGCGGCATCCGCGAGTTCGAGTTGCCTTCAGGAGAAATAGCCATTTTGCCGCTTGAATGGTTTTC
>JAEWME010000383.1 GCA_023393265.1 Bacteroidota bacterium
GTGATTTACACTGGCATACATGCGTATACCCGGGCGACAGACAAGCGGCTCAAAACACTTGTGATGGGTGCATTGCTCGGCTTAATCACCTACTACATTCACGGGATCATGAATAATTTTCTCGATACAGACAAACTTTCGGTTCCATTTTGGGGATTTTCAGCTGTTATTGTCGCCATCGATCTACATACAAGGAAGCAGGAAACAGAAAATCAGGCAATTGCCGAAAAATAAAAAGGCCCGCATGTGCAGGCCTTCTTTCCGTCATTTTCAATCAGGATTATTTCTTTACGCGTTCTGAATATGAACGATCGCGTGTGTCGATTTTGATGATATCGCCTTCGTTGATGAACATCGGCACCATGATTTCTGAACCAGTTTCGAGTGTTGCTGGTTTCAAAGCATTCGAACTTGCCGTATTCCCTTTTTCGCCTGCAATTGTCTGGGTGATTTCAAGTTCCACAAATGGAGGCATTTCCACAGTTAGCGGAGTTTCCGAATCAACATGGTAGTTGACTTCAACAACCAACCCTGGTTTCATTAAATCAGCGTTTTCAACCAGTTCGGGCAAAATACTTACTTGCTCGAAAGTTTCGGTGTGCATGAAATTAAAACCGGCTTCGTCCTGATAAAGAAACTGATACGGACGACGTTCGACACGAACAACATTGATTTTCACACCTGCGGTGAAAGTATTTTCGATGGTTCTTCCGTTTTTTAAATTTCTGAGCTTGGTTCTTACGAATGCAGGACCTTTGCCAGGTTTAACATGCTGAAAGGAAACGATCTGGAATAACTGGTCGTTGAACTCGATGGTAAGCCCGTTTTTTATATCTGCTGTAGTTGCCATAAAAAAATATTAGATGAAAAATTCAAATCGGGTGCAAAATTAAAGAAATATTGTGGATTCAAAATGCCTGACCTATTTTTTTCAATTTATTACAGATCAGTTTATTATTTTACCATCTGGTTGACCCCGTTGATCCGGTATTGGCTCAGCTCGCATTTCAGTGCACCAAGCACCAGTTCAAACTCAGCATAAATTGGGAGCCTGTTCTCGTCTTTGGTGATGTATATCTTCAGGTCATTTGAACTTTTAAAAAGTTTTCCTTTCGGAACAACAGGTGAAACAACATAACATTGTTTCCTTCCTATTTTGGTATCGATGGTCTCGGATCCAACCAGTTTCAGCTCCATCATGAATAAATCGTCGCCATGAAAAACCGGAATCTGGAAATGCTTTCCGGCGAGCAAATCCTCGAAATATTTATTTTGCCTGATGTAGAAAAATACACTCACCAGATCGTTAACATGAGGCGGAACTTTCACAGCCCCTTCCTTCAGGCTGTATAACGAATCGTTTACATGATCATACGTCACCTCGTCATAAAACCTGTACTTTTGCTCCTTCACATTTCTCACCGATTTAACAGGCAAATAGGTTTCAGGATCGACCCAGCTCTCATACACATCATTCACTTCATAAATTTTGTCGACAAGACCAGTCGTTCGTCCCCGCATGTGGTAATGAATAACCTGCTTTTTATTCAGTTTATCCTTTTCGGCAACCAGTGTAGCTTTTCCCCCTTTAATGAAACCAAACCTAAGTATGTATTCCATTTCTTCGAGCGGGTCGGCATTCACTTTTAGAACAACCAGCAAAAACAAGGCAAGCAAAACTGAGATTCTCATCCGAATACGTTTTTCTTTGATACAGTTGCTACGAAATCTTTCAGGTAGAACGGCTCGAAATATGCGATATCTTCAAATTTCTTTTCCTGAAAAGCGTTCCAGGCGAGTACACACAAATGTGATGCCGAAGCCCGAACACCATCAGTAAAAAATGCGTTGGGCGAAACAATAACTTTATGACATTTGGCTGAACCGTTACCCAGAAAAACGACCCGTCGCTCGTTTAATTCACCCGACAAAAACGACTCATCGACAACTTCTGCCGAAATAGGTTTTATAATATTTCCGTGCTCGTCAACCAGCATCGAATAAACTTCCATTCGCCGGGCATCAATCATCGGGCAATATAAAGTCTCGCGTGATTCATCGATACCAAACTGAGTTTTGTTCGCGGCTACGTGTACAGCCATCGATTCGAGCGTACCTACTGCAATCAGTGGGATTCCGGCAGCATAGCAAAAGCCCTTTGCAGTAGAAACACCAATCCGGAGACCAGTATAAGAGCCAGGTCCGCGGCTGATCGCCACAGCAACCAAATCGGAAGGTTTTACCCGGTTTCGGGCAAGCAAATCTTCAGCATAAACCGAAACCAGACGGGCGTGATTTTGTCCCTCGCCCGACTCAAGCATGTCCACCAGTACTCCATTGCTGGCGAGTGCAACACTGCACACTTCCGTAGAAGTTTCAATTACGAGAATATAAGACATTAAAATTCTATTTTGAGGCAAAATTAGGTATATAAACAAATTAACGGTGATTTTGTAAAATAAATCTTTAAAAGGTTAAACTTCCAAAACAATTTTAACAACCTTTAAGGTGCTAGTTATTTCATTTGTATTATTTTTAAAACATTATTTGAACGGAACTGGGATGTATCAAACGGTAATTATTGATGACGATCAACTTGCACGAAGAGGGCTCAGGCGAATTCTCGAACAAAACTTTCGCGAACTTGAAATCGTGGGTGAAGCAGACTCTGTAGCAACTGGTCTGTCGCTCATCAATGAGACAGAACCGGATGTTGTTTTTCTTGACATCGAAATGCCCGACGGAACTGGATTCAGCCTGCTCGAGAAACTCAAAAAAGTGAATTTCAGGGTTGTCTTCACCACTTCTTACAGCGACTATGCCATTACCGCTTTTAAATACTCAGCTTTTGACTACATCGTAAAACCAGTGCTGATAGAAAATGTTCGGGCTACAGTAAACCGCATCAACGAAATACCTGTTCTCAACGAAAAAAAACGTGTTGAAGTACTCAAACAAAATCTCAACCAACGCAGTGAGGAGGAACAGACCATTGCCCTTCCTGAAATAAATGGCTTCACGATTGTAAAAGTGAAAGACATTTTGCGCTGCGAGGGTGAGCGAAATTATTCACGCATTTATTTTAAAGACGGTTCATCACTTCTGGTTAGCCGCACGTTGCTTGATTTCGATAATTTGCTGGTTTCTTATGGTTTTTTCAGAATTCACCGCTCGCACCTGATCAGCCTTAAAAATGTTAACAGGTACCTGAAAACAGACGGAGGGATGATCGAAATGACAGACAAAACGCAGCTACCCGTCTCTCCGAAATTCAAGGATGAACTTTTGAACAGGCTGCTTTACAACCGCATTTAAAAAGGGTATTCAATTAAAAGACCCTTCCAGATTTAGATACAGCTTATGCACACGATAAAAGAATTACAATCAACTATTTCCGCAGAAATAGAAAAAGAAATTAACCGGATCAACCAAACCAAACCGGCAAACTTATATGAACCGGTTGCATACGCACTTTCGATGGGCGGAAAGCGGCTAAGGCCAGTGATGGTTCTGCTCGCCTGCGACCTTTTCAACCAACCAGTTGCTTCTGCCATGCCTGCAGCGATTGCCGCTGAGGTGTTTCATAACTTCACCCTGCTGCATGATGACATTATGGACGGTGCCGAGATGCGCAGGAACTCACCTTCTGTTTATAAAAAATACAACGAAAATATCGCCATTCTCTCCGGAGATGCCATGTCGATTATGGCATACAATTATTTACTGAAAAGCGATCCGGAAGTATTGCAACCCATGATCAGGCTTTTTTCGCAAACAGCACTCGAAGTATGCGAAGGACAGCAATTCGACATGGATTTTGAAGATCGTAAGGACGTTTCAATTCCGGAGTATTTGAATATGATCAGGCTGAAAACGGCTGTATTGCTGGCCTGTTGCCTTAAGCTTGGCGCCATTGCCGCCAAAGCACCCGAACAAACAACTGATTTACTGTATGCTTTTGGTTTAAACCTGGGGATCGCATTTCAACTTCAGGACGATTTACTCGATGTTTTCGCTGATCAGGAAAAATTCGGGAAAAAGATTGGTGGCGACATTGTTTCGAACAAAAAAACTTTTCTCCTGTTAAAGGCTCTTGAAATTTCCGATGAGAACACCAGAAACACAATTCTGGAATGGACCTCCGGAAAGAATTTTGATGACAACAAGAAAATAAAGGCAATAACTGAAATCTATAACAAACTAAATATAAAAGCAATAACCGAATCAGGCATCAACGAATTCTACCAATCAGCCCTAAATATTTCCGAAGAAATAGATCTGCCACAAGCATCAAAAAAGAGGTTACAACACTTAGCAGAAATGATCATGAAACGTGATCATTAAATAAATTCGTGAAAAATTTAATTTTGATGGTAAATGAATTCATGTCCCGATCAAATTTTATAATTTTCAGCTTTACCGATAAAAAAGAACAATATGGCTCAGAATGTTGGAAAAATCACACAGGTAATCGGACCAATTATCGACATTACTTTCGATCAGGAAGGAAGTGAACTTCCCAAAATATACGATTCGCTTGAGATAGCCCGCGAAGGAATGGAAAACCTGGTATTGGAGTGCCAGCAACACATCGGAGAAAACACGGTACGCGCCATCGCAATGGACTCGACCGATGGATTTCGTCGCGGCATGGAAGTAATTGCTACCGGCAGACCTATCACCATGCCCAAAGGCGAACTGGCACTTGGGCGCCTGCTAAATGTAACAGGCGACGCAGTTGACGGATTGGAAACCCTGCCGAAAAACGGGCTCAGCATCCACAATGAGCCACCCAAATACGAAGAACTTACAACTGAAACTGAAGTGCTTTTCACAGGTATTAAAGTAATCGACCTGATTGAACCTTATGCAAAAGGAGGAAAGATCGGGTTATTCGGTGGTGCCGGTGTTGGAAAAACAGTACTTATTCAGGAGTTAATTAATAACATAGCACTTGCACACAGCGGATTGTCTGTTTTTGCAGGTGTAGGCGAACGTACCCGCGAAGGAAACGACCTGCTCCGCGAAATGATTGAAGCGAAAATTGTTGACTATGGCGACGAATTCAGGGAAGCCATGGAACACGGAAGCTGGGATATTTCGAAAGTTGATCAGAAAGCATTGAAAAAATCGAAGCTCGCCTTGGTGTTCGGACAGATGAACGAACCTCCGGGAGCACGTGCCCGCGTTGCCCTTTCAGGATTGACAATTGCTGAAAGTTTGCGCGATGGCGACAATACATCCGGAAAAGGCCGCGATATTCTATTCTTCGTCGATAATGTATTTCGGTTCACACAGGCAGGCTCCGAAGTTTCGGCATTACTCGGCCGTATGCCTTCAGCAGTAGGTTACCAGCCAACTTTGGCAACAGAAATGGGCATCATGCAGGAACGAATCACCTCGACCAAAAATGGCTCAATCACCTCTGTTCAGGCAGTGTACGTGCCCGCCGACGACTTAACCGACCCGGCACCTGCAACAACATTTGCGCACCTTGATGCAACAACGGTATTGAGCCGTAAAATTTCGGAGTTGGGTATTTATCCGGCTGTCGACCCGCTTGATTCGACTTCCCGAATCCTGACCCGCGAAATTGTTGGCGACGACCATTACAACTGCGCACAGCGCGTCATCCAGATTCTTCAACGGTACAAGGAACTTCAGGACATCATCGCTATTCTGGGTATGGACGAGCTTTCGGAAGACGACAAACTGGTTGTCCACCGTGCCCGCCGTGTTCAGCGCTTCCTGTCGCAACCGTTCTTTGTGGCCGAACAATTTACCGGACTACAGGGGCAGTTGGTTTCAATTGAAGACACCATCAAAGGCTTCAACATGATTATGGATGGGGAAGTTGACCAATACCCTGAAGCGGCATTCAACCTTGTTGGTACCATTGAGCAGGCCATCGAAAAAGGTGAAAAACTTTTGGCCGGAGCTTAATTTCAGGCGATTATCGAATTAAAAACACAAAATGAATCTCGAAATAATCACACCCGACAAAACGGTTTATTCAGGAGAAGTGAAATTGGTTCAATTGCCCGGAAGCAAAGGGTCATTTGATATCCTGAGAAATCACGCACCTATTATCTCAACACTGGGAAAAGGCCGCATTAAAGTGGAAACTGCCACCGGCGAAACACTTTTCTTCGAGGTTGAGGGCGGCGTAGTTGAAAATAAAGACAACAAAATAATCGTTTTGGCCGAGTCGGTATAGCCCGCAATAAAGATAAAACTGACTATATTTAAACCCTGAAGATATATCCACTTCAGGGTTTTTATTTTGGCGACGAAATTTCTAATCATACGGTTCAGCTCCATTGGCGATATTGTCCTTACCTCGCCCGTGGTCAGATGTTTAAAGACCCAGGTACCTGACGCCGAAGTACACTTTCTGACCAAGAAAAGAAACGTCGACCTGCTCCAGGCCAACCCGTATATCGATCAAATAAAAACACTCGACAACTCGCTTACCAACACCATTTCGGAACTAAAAAAAGAAAAATACGATTACATTATCGATCTGCACAATAACATTCGAAGTTTGTGGGTCAAATTCAATCTTGGCAGCAAATCGTACAGCTTCAACAAATTAAACCTGCGGAAATTTCTATATACCCGGCTAAAGCTGAACGCTATGCCTGAAGGGCATATTGTCGACCGCAATCTCGAAACGCTTCGCCAGTTTAATGTTGTCAACGATGGAAAAGGGCTTGATCATTTCATTCCTGAAGAAGACGAGTTCCCGACTGAAAGACTGCCGGAAACCTTCAGGAACGGTTACATTGCATTGGTTCTTGCCGGAACTTATGCAACGAAGCGAATGCCGGAAACCAAATACCGACAACTTCTTAGTAATCAGAAACTCCCCTTCGTTTTGCTGGGCGGGAAAAGCGAAAAACCAATGGCTGCGAACATTTTATCATGGAATACAGGCAATGTGATCGATTTTACTGCTCAGCTACGCATCAACCAGTCAGCATCGCTGGTAAAAAATGCGCGTCTTGTAATTGCCAACGACACCGGATTGATGCACATCGCAGCAGCTTTTCACAAAAAAATACTGTCTGTTTGGGGCAACACTGCTCCTGAACTGGGCATGTATCCTTATCAAGCCGGAGAAGGATCTGAAACACTCGAAGTGAAAGGTCTCCCCTGCCGCCCCTGCTCCAAACTCGGCTACCACGAATGCCCGAAAAAGCACTTCCGATGTATGAATGACATTCCGGAAGAAAAAATCGCAGGCTGGGTTAAACGCGAGTTTTAGTCGGGTTATTTTTCCTGAAAAACTTTGGCAATCCGATCAAGCGCTTCAGCCAGTGTCGATCGCGGACAACCGATATTGATGCGCATATAACCGCTTCCCTGTTTCCCAAATTGTACACCACGATTTAATCCAACTCCACTTTCTATAATTTTATTATTTAACTCGTCGTCGGTCAGGCCATAAGCCGAGAAATCTATCCAAATCAAATAAGTTGCTTCAGGGTTCATCACCTTAGCTTTGGGCAAGTGTTCCGTAAAGAATTTTTCAAGAAATTGGTAGTTGCCGTTTAAATAAGTACGTAATTGTTCAAGCCACTCTTCCCCATGCGTATAAGCAGCTTCGAGCGCCACCGTTCCAAAAATATTACCCATGTGCAGGTGCGGGAGCCTCATCACCCTTTCGTAGGCTACAAAATGACGTTTATTAGGAATGACGAGGAAGGAAGTCGTCAGCCCGGCGGTATTGAATGTTTTGCTGGGAGACATACAAACCACACAATTCTGAGCAATTTCGTCGGAAATGCCAGCCAGCGGGGTATGTTTATACCCCGGAAAAATCAAGTCTGAATGAATTTCATCGGAAATAATCAGGATTTTATTTTCGATACAAGTTTCGGCCAGCGCGCGTAATTCAGGTTCTGTCCATGCCATGCCACCAGGGTTGTGCGGATTGCTCAAAAGCAGCAACCTGGTACGTGGAGTAATTTTCCGTTTTAAATCCTCCAAATCGAAATGATACCGTCCATTTTCCAGTTTCAACGGATTTTCAAGCAGTTCCCGCTTACTTCCTTTTACCGAATCGAAGAACGGAAAATAAACAGGTGGCTGAACGATGACACCATCACCCAGCAGAGAGAATGCCTCTACTGCCATCGTCAATCCGGCAACAACGCCGGGGCTAAAAGAAATCCATTCGGGTTTTATCTCCCAGTTGTGCCGCTTTTTCTGCCAGTCGACGATAGACTGCGCATAGCTTTCGGGTCTGAAAGTATATCCAAATATCTCGTGTGCTGCCCGCTCTTTAATGGCATTTACAATGAAGTCAGGCGTGCGAAAATCCATATCGGCAACCCAAAGCGGAAGAATCTCATCATTATCGAAAAACATTTTCCGCCCGTCATATTTTATACTATTGGTGTTCGTGCGATCAACCAACTCGTCAAAATTATATCTCATTCTCACTACCTTTTTAAATTTCAGCAAATAAAAACCGTGGGTTTAAACACGCAAAAATCAATCGGGTTTAATCATCCGAAGATAATTCGCGCCATTCTCCTGCTCCACTTTCAAAACAAAATCGAAACGATTGAGCGCCAAACAAAGATCGAAATCGGCCATTGGCGCCCATTCCTGCTTCTCAGGAGCAAAAAAACGGGCTCCGTCTCCGGTTCTGATTTGCTCGACCATCGACTGAAAATTGTTCGGATTCCTTTCCAGTTCATTCTTTATATATACAGCAAGCAAAGTATCTTCGTCGGTCGGATACTGACAGCTGTAACCCATACAAACCAGCGACACTTTCTCCGGATTTTGTTTCCTGATATATTTCACGATGGCTCCTGCGTTGACAAAACTACCGGTTAGTATTTCGCTTGCCTGCATTGCGTTGGCAATTCCCTGAGTTCCGGAACTGGTTGTGTGAACCATCGTCTTTCCATATAAATCGGAAGAAAGCAACTGCGAAGGCGAATTTCCGAAATCGAATCCCTCGGGTTTTTGTTCGTTTCGTTCGCCAACCAATATAAAATCCGGATTTTGTTGCTTCATCCGGTAGGCCAAATCCAGATTTCCAACAGGATATATTTTCGTGATACCGGCGCCAAAAGCATAACAGGCTGTTGAAAAAGCCCTGAAAACATCAATAATTACAGTCAATCCCTGTGCTTTTTGGGCACCATCCAATAATTGCAAAATTTCAACATCCATAGAAAACAATAAAGTTAACAATCACAAATACCAATAAATCAACAAATTAAATTTTATATTTTACAATGACTTAAAATTTTCTCCAGACGTTAACAAAAGGATAAAGCATCCTTAACGTATGTTATACAACACATATGTTGAAGAACATGTATGTTTGTATCGAAATTAAATAGAGAAAATCATGAAGACAATTAAAACGATTTCAAAAGTAACAATGTTGTTGGCATTTGTAGCATTTGCCAATACATTAATGGCAGCCGGAAATTTAAGACTTAACATTCTTCCACTGAATTCAGAAAAAGCAGTGATTGCAATTACCAACGCAGAAGCAGCCAATTTCAGGATTAGCATTGAAAACGACCGTGGCGAAAAAATCTATTACAAAGAAACACGCGCCGACAACAAAGACTATCGTAAAATCTACGACTTCTCAGACCTCGAAAAGGGGGAATACAAATTATCTGTTACTGTTGACGGAGCCACCGCAGAGCGCACTTTCAACATTGGCAGCGAGAATATCATGGTTGGAAAGGAAAAGAATCTTGGCGAACCCTACTTTTCATTCAAAGACGGCGTTCTGAAAGTTTCTTACCTCAATTTCCCTGAAGAAACGCTTAACCTGAACATGTACAAAGGCAGCGAGCTTGTTTATTCAAAAGAATTAGGAAGTAAATTTAACGTGATCGAAGGTTACGACCTGTCGAATCTTGAAAAAGGTGTTTATTCAGTTGTTCTTTCATGCAACAGTAAAACCTTTTCCTATGATATCAACGTTAAATAATCAAAGCGTAAATCTCCCGCAATGAAGTGCGGCTTCTTAAAAAGAAGTCGCACTTTTTTTGTCTGCTCATTTTGCCAAAACTGAAGGTTTCATCTCCTGGAAGTCAATGCCAAAATAAAACTTAACTTTGCCAGCAAATTTCGTGAACAGAAATGAGAAGAGAAGATGTTGAGATTATGGCTCCTGTTGGCTCGTACGAGTCGCTGATGGCAGCCATTGATGCCGGTGCCGGATCGGTTTATTTTGGTGTGGAACAATTAAATATGCGCTCCCGATCGTCGAATAATTTCACACTCGACGACCTGAAACAAATCGCCGAAACAGCCCATTCTCATGGTGTAAAAAACTACCTCACTGTCAATGTCGTTGTTTTTAACCACGAAATAGGGCAACTGCACCAAATCATTGATGCGGCAAAAGAAGCAGGGATATCTGCCATCATTGCTTCCGATATTTCTGCCATTATGTATGCCCGCCAAATTGGTGTGGAAGTGCACATTTCGACCCAGGTAAATATCACCAACATTGAAGCTGTGAAATTTTATGCACAGTTTGCCGACGTTGTCGTGCTGGCCCGCGAAATGACACTCGACCGCGTTGCCGAAATCTCCATCCAGATCAGGGAACAAAACATAACCGGCCCTTCAGGAAAATTGGTTAGGCTCGAAATGTTTATTCACGGTGCCTTGTGCATGGCCACTTCAGGAAAATGTTACCTGAGCCTGCACGAAATGAACCAGTCGGCCAACCGTGGCAGTTGCATGCAAATTTGCCGCCGCGCGTACCTTGTGACCGACAAGGATACGGGTGCCGAACTGGAAATTGACAATGACTACATCATGTCGCCCAAAGACCTGAAGACCATTCATTTTCTGAATAAATTACTTGATGCAGGCGTTTCGGTACTTAAAATTGAAGGACGCGCCCGCTCGGCTGAATATGTACATACCGTTGTTGAATGTTACCGCGAGGCCGTTCAGGCATATTTTGATGACACCTTCGACGAAGAAAAAATCGCAGACTGGGATGCGCGCCTTGCAACCGTTTTCAATCGCGGATTCTGGGATGGCTATTACATGGGACAGCGACTTGGCGAATGGAGCGCCAACTACGGATCGGCCGCCACCAAACGAAAAATATACATTGGCAAAGGGCTCAACTATTTTTCTAACCTGAAAGTTGCCGAGTTTAAACTCGAAACCGGACCACTGCAAGTTGGCGATGAAATATATGTAACCGGACCAACTACCGGCTTGATAAAAACGGTCGTCAGCGAAATTCAACTCGACCGCAAACCGGTCGATTTAGCGCCCAAAGGATCATACATTTCGATCCCACTGGAAGAAAAAATCCGCAAATCAGACAAACTCTACAAAATAGTCGATGCCGCCGAGGTGAAACAACAATAAGGATTTCACAACTGCATCCACTAGACCTGGCAGATAAACATTATTCAATACATCTGTTCAAACGCCTTAATACATTCACGTTCAAGAGGCCAGTCACTTTGCGCCAATCCTCTACACGCCTAAGAACATAATATATTAATTGTAGACAATTGAATTTTTTTGAGCTTTTTGTTGTAAAATTGATTATTCTAAATCAGAGCAACAATAACAAAATCAACTACAATGAAATATACCACCTTTGCACTTTGTGTGTATATCTTTTTATTTTTCCCCAATCAAATTTTCTCGCAACCTATAAACATCAATACCGCAAAAAAGGTAGGGATGAATTATCTTGCTTCATTAAAGAATACTAAGCTTAAATCAGGAAGCATAAATCAAGCAACAAGGCAAATTAATGTCAAAACAGCAACCTCATCTTCATCTGATACACTTTATTATGTCTTAAACGACACCATAAACCATAACTTTGTGATTGTTGCTGCGGACGAACGATCTTGGCCGATTCTCGGCTATTCTCAGAATGGCAACTACGATGAAAACAACCAGCCTCCCGCATTCAAATTCTGGATGGAAAACAGAAAGAAGGAACTTGAATACATCAAAGAACAAAATTTACAACCAGATAATTTAATAAAGGAAAGCTGGAAAAATCTGGCAAGTGGCAATGATGAGATATTGAAAACATCAGTGGAGCCTCTGCTAAAAACTCAGTGGGGGCAGGGATGCTATTATAATGAAAAATGCCCAATCCCTATGATTAGCTTAACTTGTGGGCATAGTCCGACAGGTTGTGTTGCAACGGCGATGGCGCAAATTATGAAATACTGGAACTATCCAACCAATGGAACAGGCTCTCATTCCTATCTTAATATCTTTGGGACGCAGAGTGCTGATTTTGGTGCCACTTTGTATCAGTGGAAACAAATGCCAAATAAAGTAACGAGCCCGAATGATGCGGTTGCAACTCTAATGTATCATTGTGGCGTTTCGGTTGATATGATATATAAAAGTAATGAGTCAGGTGCATTTGATCCCCGTGACGAAATCGTGAAATATTTTGGCTATTCAGCAGATGCAGAATTCATTGACAAACGGGCCTTTTTACCAAATGACTGGGTCAACTTGCTAAAAAATGAACTCAATCAAGGACGTCCTATTTATTACGAAGGCAAACCTGACATTTGTGACCCCGGACACGCGTTTGTCTGTGACGGATATCAAAACTCGGATTATTTCCATTTTAACTGGGGATGGGATGGCCTTTACGACGGGTATTTCTACCTAAACGATTTAAATCCAGGGTTATATTCATTTACAAACTTACAATATGCAATTATTAAAATATTTCCTGAAAAGCTGCCGGACGGCTATCAGGGGATACTATTATCTACCAAAACTATCGGACTGGGTAACAATGGGGGAATAAGGCAGGTAAAAATCAATTCGAGTGAATCCTGGTCGGCCACTTGTGACGAATCGTGGATTACCATTAGTCGACCAAATGGAACAAACGGGAATGACTCAATCGAGATCAGCGTTCAGTCAAATCCGGTCAAATCTTCCAGAACAGCAAATGTAACTGTGTCGGCTAATGGATATAGTAAACAAACTATAACCGTAACCCAATATGGAACTACTCCAGTAACTGCAGGAAATTTGAGAACCAAACTTGGAAGTGACATTTCTTCAATTACCAGTCTGAAACTTGAGGGTACAATTGACGCCAGAGACTTCAAAGTGATGAGGGATGAAATGCCAGAGCTAACTGATATTGATTTAAGTGAAGTAACTATAGTTGAATATACCGGCACTGAGGGACCCATTGGCGATGGAAATTACACCTATCCGGCGAATGCCATTCCAAACTCTGCTTTTCTTTTGAATCCTAATCTTTCAAAATTCAGGCTTCAATCCGCTATTTTGCCTGAAAATACAGAATCTATCATGGATTATGCCTTCCAGGGATGTAATCGTTTGAAAATTGAAAAAATTCCTTCCTCTGTCAAACTGATTTCGAACGGAGCATTTTTAGATTGCAGCACCACTGATGCGTTATTAATTCCCTCATCTGTTTTAATTATTGGGGATTTCGCTTTTGAAAATTTTAACGGCTCAATTAATGTCGATCCAAACAATCCAAATTATTCCAGCATCGACGGGGTGTTGTTCAATAAAGATAGGACAAGCCTAATACGTTGCCCTGTTTCGAAGAAAGGAGATTACACCATACCATCATCTGTTACTACTATAAATTACCGGGCATTTTTGGGTTGCAATGATTTGAATTCTGTCATTATTCCGTCTTCAGTTATTAAAATATATGATGGCGCTTTTGAGAACTGTAAAAGTTTAAAATCAGTATTAATTCCCTCGAACGTAACTTATATAGGTGACAGGGCTTTTGCCTTCTTCAACGGCTTGTTAACAGTTGACTCGAATAATACCGCTTTTACAGTAGTAGAAGGCGTATTATTCAATAAAGACCAAAGTGAACTCGTGCAATGTCCTGTTTCAAAAGCAGGAAGCTACACAATCCCATTGACTGTTTTATCCTTAAGACCCGATGCTTTTATTGGCTGCGCTAATCTCAGTTCAATCGTCATTCCACCATTTATCAAAGATCTCAGTAATATTTTAATTGATTGCTATGGATTAACTTCTATCTATTCCCAATTACCACTTCCGATACAACTATCTGAGTCTGCCTTTTCCTCGGTTGATAAAGTTGAATGTAACCTTTTCGTGCCTTACGGAACAAAAGCACTCTACAGGAGTACGGATCAATGGCAAAAATTCGAGAATATTGAAGAAATGCCGGGCTTGTATATTTCTGATAATACATTATCATTCGACATGAACGGGGGTCAGAATCAAATAAGCTTGTCCTCCAGTTCAAATTGGAATATTACTTCAAACCAACCCTGGCTTACTTTCGATGCAACCTCCGGCAAGGCCGGACTAAATAGTGTATCGATTACCGCCACGGCAAATCAAACCATGTCTTTCCGCAAAGCAACAATAACCATTTCGGCTGAAGGGTCAACTCCTCATAAAGTTGAAGTTACGCAATATTCAACTGTGGAGATAACTGCGGGAAATCTAAAAACAGTTTTGGCTGGTAAATTGTCGGGCATAAAAAGTCTCAAGCTATCGGGCACTATCGATGCACGTGATTTTAAAACCATGCGTGACAATATGCCATCACTTACTGAAATAAATTTGAGCGATGTCACAATTGTTGAATATACTGGTACCGAAGGTACGGGAGGCAATTACAACATCACTTATCCCTTAAATACAATTCCTTATATGGCATTTTACAATGTATACATTAGTGTGGGTAAAAGTTCGCTTAAATCTATAATTCTTCCTTCATCCCTTACTTCGATTGGAAGTGATGCATTTGGCAGATGCACTGGGCTTAATACAATCAGAATCCCTTCATCCGTTACTTCAATTGGATATCATGCATTTTTATATTTTAAAGGAGCGATTCTAGTTGATGCAGAAAACCCTTATTATTCTTCACACAACAGCATCCTTTTTAATAAAGACCAAACAAATCTAATCCAATGTTCTACTTCAAAAATAGGAAACTACACCATTCCCTCTTCAGTACAAACCATTGAAGATAATGCCTTTATGGAATGTCTTGACCTAACGAGCATCAACATATCTTCATCTGTTACTTCATTTGGCTTAAGTCTATTCACTCATTGTATGAACCTGAGATTTGCAAATATTCCGCCTTCTGTAAAAGCTATTCCAGAAAATACCTTTATGTATTGTAAAAAATTAAAATCAATTAGCATTCCATCTTCCGTTCATTCAATAGGAAGTTACGCATTTGCATATTGTGATTCCATTTCTTCAATCCAAGCTTGCTCACAGGTTCCGGTAGACATAGGTTCCTCAATTTCTGTATTTGACGGAATTAATAAAAATACCTGCTTATTGCATGTCCCCTATGGCACAAAGGCACTTTACGCTTCTGCCAACCAATGGAAAGATTTTAAGAATATTGTTGAAGATAGTTTACTAATAGCTGATGCTATAATTGACCAGTTAATTGATAACCAAAAATTTAAAATTTATCCCAATCCAACTTCCGGAAAAATAAAATTTAAACTTGACAAACTTCCTACAACCGGAACTGAAATAACGGTTAGCGATCTGTCCGGAAAGACGATTTACCGACAAACCGTTCACGAAAGGGAAGGTTGGATGGATTTAACCGGAAATACACCAGGTGTTTACCTGATAAAAACGAGTTCAAGCATATACGGGCTCCAAAAAATAATTTTAAAGTAATCTAGCTTCACAATTATTCCGAAAATCTTGTTCCTTGAGAGATTTTGTGTACAATCAATAATTAAAGTTCAATGAATATATCACTCTTGCATATGAACAATTATTTGATTGTCCTTACTATGATAAGGTTTTCATTCTTTGTACTTTTGTGCCAAACTTTATCCTTATATGCGAAAAATCATCATTCTTTCCGGTATCATTCTCCTGGTTCTGGCTATCGGGTTTGCAGGCATAAAGTATTATCAGTCTCAAAATAAAAAACCTGTAATCCAAACCTTTTCGACTAAGCAAAATCCTGCATTTAAAGCCGTTCCGCTAAAAAGCCCGCTGATCATCGAGGTCAAGAATCAGGAAGGATTTTTCAATGCGCTGAAAGGAGACAAAGAAGTTTTGTCGGAACTTAAAGGCATTCCTGAAGTAGAAAATTTGTTTTCGAATGTCAGCCGTTTTCGCAGTTTTGCAGAAAGCCGCTCAGGCATCAGGGATTTACTCAACACCAAATCGGTCATCATCTCGGTCAATCCGTCCGGAAAGAATCAGTTATCGAACCTCTATCTCGTCCAGATGAACAATGCTCAGGAGTCCGGATCGGTCACCAGCGTTGTTTCGAGCCAGTTGGGCTCTGAATTTAGCATCACCCGGAGAAACTACGGCGACACCCAGATATTCAGCGCAAAATCGGACAAAACCAGTTTCTATTTCGCATGCACGAACGACATTTTCATGGCCAGCGAAGATTTCATTTTGGTTGAAGACGCCATTCGCCAATCGAATTCGCAAAGTTTGCTCAACAACCGGGAGTTTACGGCTGTATACAAAACAATTGAAGAAACAGCGATCGCAAATATTTTCATCAATCACCTCACCATCCACCAGATTTTGGCCAAACTGGTTGCTCCTGAAATAAGAAAAAACCTAAGCCGTCTCACCGCTTATTCAAACTGGAGCGAACTCGACCTGAGCAGCAATGCCGCCGAAATAAGTCTCGAAGGGTTCAGTGTAACACGTGATTCAACAGACACTTACCTCAATGTTTTCAGAAATCAGGAACCGGAAAAACTTACGATTACAGAAGCAATTCCTTCCAGTGCATCGTATTTCATAGCCTTAAACCTGAAAAACACGCGCACTTATCTCGATCAGTACGAGGCTTTTTTGCGGGCAAAAGGCAATTTCTATCCGAGGGAAATGAAACTCATTGATTTCAGGAAAAAGACAGGCACCGACCCGGCAGCGCTCATTAAAGAAGTGGGTGGAACACAGTTTGCCGGAGTTTTTACCAACATCAATAAATCGAATCCTGAACAAAACCGCTTCTTTGTTGCAGAACTCAACGACAAGTCTGTAGCAAAGGAAAAACTTCAAAAAGCTGTTTCGGAGTATAGCACCACGAGCAAAACCATTGGAGAGAAGCTGAAAACGTCCTGTACAGCGGGAAAAAACTCGCTCGATATCTACCAACTCCCGATCGGAAGCATGGGCGAATCGCTCTTCGGATCGGCCTTTTCAGGTATAAGTGCCGGATATTTTACAATTTACGACCGGTACCTCATTTGTGGCGACAATTTGCCGGGAATGAAAAACTACCTCCAGAGCCTCGCACAGGAAAAAACAATGGATAAAGATTCGGCATACCTGGCATTTACAAGAAAAGCGATGCCTAACCCGAACCTGTACGTTTATGCAAAAATTCCGAAAATCATTAGACTGAAAGACGTTTTGCTCCGACCGGAGATAAGTGCCTCGGCCTCTCAAAGCGAAGACATCATCCGTAAATACAGCTTCTTTTCATGGCAACTTTCCACATCAGGAAGCATGGTGAAAAACCGAATTGCCATCAAATATGATCCACTGGCAAAAGAAGAACCGCAAACCGTTTGGCAGCTAAAACTCGAAGGACAGTTGGCCCAGGCCCCAAAATTCGTACTGAACCACAAAGATTTGGCCAACCGTGAAATTATCGTTTGCGACCGAAAGAACAATGTCTCGCTCATCAATAAAGAGGGACTCGTATTGTGGACGATGAACATTCCCGACGAAATTATTTCCGAAATCCACCAGATCGATCTATACCGAAACAACAAGTTTCAGTATATTTTCAATACAAAAAACCAGTTGTACATTATAGACCGGATGGGGAACAAAGTGGGCAAATACCCGGTGGCGTTGAAATCGGTTGCAACCAATGGTGTGGCAGTTATTGAGTTAGGTAAAAACAAGGAATATCGTTTCGTGGTAGCCGGGGCCGACAGGAAGATATATGCCTTCGACCGCGACGGGCGGCCAGTTCAAAAATGGAATACAACTGAAACCGACGCCACAGTTACCCGACCAATTGAATATCACGAAGTGGGAGGAAAAGACTTCTTCATTGCCAGCGATAACCAGAAAATATATTTCATCGACCGGCAGGGAAAACTTCGCGATGTGCAGCCCGCCGCGTTTGCACAATCATCGAACCCATTTTATTTTGTGAACGACGGCAACCCACACCTCATTGCCAGCGACCAGTCCGGGAAAATACACGTCATAGACTTTTCAGGAGAAGCAGAAATAAAAGAAATTGGAAAATTTGGAGCCGGACATCACTTCGTAGCTGCCGACATTGACGGAAACGGTTCGGTAGAATACCTTTTTGCTGAAGGGAAGAAGCTCTCCGTTTTTGCAAATGATGGCAAAAAATTGTTTGAAAAGGCTTTTCCTGAAACCATCAGCGAACTGCCGCAAATTGGTAAAATGGGCGGCAATGCCGGCAAAATTGGGATTGTGGTTGGAAGCGAAAACAAAATTTACTTGCTCGAACCCAATGGCTCGGTGACAAAAGGATTTCCGCTGGATGGCAACTCGGGATTCGCGCTTGGTAAATTCAACGACAGTAACTCGTGGTTCAACCTGATTACAGGAAGCGAAGGCAATTCGCTCGACGATTACCGGATTGAATAAACCGGCGGCTAATAAAGCAAATGTTTGCGAAGAATCATCAACAATGTTTCCATCTTGATAGGCTTGGTGATAAAGTCGTCACAGCCTTTTTCGATGGCCTCGTGTTGTGCGGAGTGAAGTGCGTAGGCAGTTTGAATAATAACAGGCACCTCAGGATGTATTTCCTTAATTTTTCCGGTAGCTTCCAGTCCGTCCATCCGGGGCAAACGGATGTCCATCAGCACTGCATCTATATCAGGATTTTCTTTGACAAACTCTACGGCCTCAAAACCGTTATCCACAAAGAACAGATTAGCATTGGTTTTTTTAAGAGCTTTCTCGAACAAAAAACGGCTAACTTCTTCGTCCTCAACTATTAGTATGTTTTTGCCGATAAAGTTATACTCCATGTGTGGTTTTCAATAGTATGGAAACAATAACAAAATTATTAAATAAATAGTTTAAAGCCTATTCAGTGAGTTAATTAGTTTGCATAATAACACAAATTAACAATATCCCGAAGCTTTTCGCGTTTGTTTACACATTCTTCGGGATACTGTTAATAAATTGTTTCATCAAAAATTAAAATGCTGAATCGAGTGTTTGTATTGCAAACACTTCGTCAAGTTTTTCCCTCGAAATTTTGGTTTCGAGTTTCACTTTCAAAGGTCGTCCCGGAATCAGGTCAAAATAGTTGTCGCTGAAAAATCCATCTTCGTCGCCAATGGTCATAAACAGATTTTTAGCCAACTTATCTGTACTCAATGCAATTTCGAAGCCACCATCAACAGGCGTTATTTCAAACTTCACCTCCGGTTTTGGAAGCGACACATCTTTAATTGGCGTGAAGAACAGCGTATTGACAGACAAGACATCGCTACCAGAAACCAGTTCAACCAGCAAAAACTGTTTGGCCCCATCTACTTTCTTCATAAACTCGCTAATCTTCTGAGCAAAAAAGGTATTGCTCGAATTGGCCGGGACAGTCACTTCGCTGGTCTCCTTCGACACTTCTTTTCCTTCAAAGTCGAGTACGCTAACAACCAGTTGCCCTTTTATTTCAGAAAGCTTATCGTTGATGATGTCCACTTTCATCGAGTCATTTTCTTTGTATGGCGATACCAGCACCGGCTCAAAACCTTTTTTGGCAAAATACTGCAAAGCCTTCCAGCGCTGATAATAGTCGGTTGAGCTCCACGAAGCCACCGGCCAGCAATCGTTAATCTGCCAGTACAAACTTCCCATGCAATAGGGCGCTGC
>JAEWME010000385.1 GCA_023393265.1 Bacteroidota bacterium
CTCATCCTGATCGTATGACGACTGGAAAAATTTATAACCCCTGTAATTGAGCGTATTGTTCATAAAAATTCTGAAATTTCGGTTGACACCTTTTTCGTGGTCATTCAGGATAATTTCACTGGCAAACGACGAAGGACTATCGGAGCCCGGATATTTATCCATCTGGAAATCGGTCAACTGAAGCGAAAACGGCAAATAAAGCGGAATAGCGCCATAGGTAAACTCAATCGTTGAATTGCCCACTGTGGCAGAAAACGGTTCACCCTGAACACCATGACGTCCCATCACATTCACAATTTGCTTGTTCTGTCCGTCGTTCACTTCCAGCACAACCGCATCTTCCTGCGAATTTCCGGAGGGATCGGCTGCCACGGTCATCATGGCATGCTCGTAGAAATTTTTTACCAGAAGCAGGTAGCTGTCGAAAGCATAAAGCTGCATGGTTTTCACCGGAACCGTCGTGTTTGGAGCCACAAACTCTGTTTCGCCACCAGTCATCGAGCGTATTTCAACCTGCCTGTCGCAAGTCATAAAAAGGCTGTCGCCTTTGCTAATAAATTTGAAATTAGCTTCCGGAACGTCGTACCCAATTATTGCACCGCCGAGGCTGACACGATTTCCTTTTGCAAAAACAAAATTCTCGCGGCCTTGTCCCTGGGAAATAACAAAATCAATCAGTTCTGCTCCAGAAGCACTTGCAGTGACGGTTCGGACAGCATTTTTGATGAAGCCAACTGATTTTACCTGTACATCACGTCCGTCAACCTGTATCTTCTCATTGAATCCGCCATATTTCAGTTCCGAAAACAACACGTGCGTGCTGGTTGCCTGTTCTTTGCTCTTCATGTTCAGGTAATCATCGGCTGACAAAAAGTAGTCTGACGACTCACCTTCCCGGATGTGCATAATGCCCTCGAAACTAATGTATCGCGTAATTCCTGCTCCAATCAGGATAATGATAAATGAAATGTGAAAAATACCGACAGACAGGCGTTGCCGCGTGTACATCTTGTACCTGACAAAGTTTACCCCAAGATTCACGGCGAGCAACAACAAAACAAGGCTAAACCACGTCGATTTATAGATCAGCCCTTGTGCCGTTTCGGTGCCATAACTGTTTTCGACAAAAGTGGCGATGCCCATCGAAAAAGCAAAAACAAGGAGTAAAAAACCCATGAAAGGAAAAGAAAACAGAAAATTCAGAAACTTTTTCATTACCAATGTTTTTTTGAGGAAGTCTGGAAAATACATAGAAAAACTGCTCACTCCGGGCGAACAGCGTACAATATAACAGCAAAACAAGAGATTCTGTTGCCATATTAAGAATTATTTTGAAATCTACTTAAACCGAAGTGTTCCCCAGTGGCCCATTTGACCTACAATCCAGTTGATGCGCGAGGACACATAAGGGCCGGGCGGGTTGGCAGAATATTTTCGGGGGTTGGGAAGAATAGCTGCAATGGCAGCAGCTTGTGTGCGTGAAAGATTCTTGGCGCTGGTGTGCCAGTAAAACTGCGCGGCGGCTTCAGCACCGTAAATGCCGTTCCCCATTTCAATACTATTCAGGTAAACCTCCATGATCCGTTCTTTGCCCCAGATGAATTCGATTAAAACGGTGAAGTAAACTTCAAAGCCTTTTCTGACCCAACTTCGGCCAGGCCAGAGAAACACATTTTTAGCCGTTTGCTGCGAGATGGTGCTGGCCCCACGCAGGCGGCGCGTTCCTTTCTTTGAAGCTTCAACCGATTGTTTGATGGCTTTCATATCGAACCCGGAATGGTTCAGGAAGTTTTGATCTTCTGAGCAAACAACCGCCAACGGAAGATTTGGCGAAATTTCGTCGAGCGAAACCCAATCATGCTTCAGCCGAACCGGGTCGGAACTGAAAGTCTGCTCCGCCGTACGAATGAGCATCAGCGGTGTAACCGGAACCGGCACGAACCGAAAGATTACCACCGAACCAATCGACAGCACGAAGAACCAAAGTGCCGCCTTCCAGATAAAACGAAAAATCTGTTTGCCCATTGAAGCTTCCATCCTTTCGAATTTGTTGTTACAAAAATACAAAATCAAACAAAAAACCCTGTCAAAGTTTTTTACTCAGACAAGGTTTGTGCTCTCCAATGAGAGAACTTATTTCACAAATGTTTTTGCTTTTGCAACTGCTGCAGCCAGTCCGTTCAGGTCCTTCCCACCTGCGGTAGCATAATGGGGCTGGCCACCGCCGCCGCCCTGCATTTCTTTGGCAGCTTCGCGAACAATGGTTCCGGCATTCAAGCCTTTTTCTGCAACCAAATTATCGGCAATCATTACCGTAATTGATGGTTTTCCTCCAATCGCGGACCCCAAAACGAGGAAGAGGTTTTCTACCTCACCTTTCAACTGGTAAGCCAAATCGCGGACAGCCTGAGCTGAATCGAGCTGAATTACTTCTGCAATCACATTGACGCCGCCAACTGACTGGATCATATTTTTCAGATCCTGCTTGATTCCGGAGGCAGCTTTGCGCTCAAATTCTTCAATCTGCTTTTGCAGCTTGCTGTTCTGAACCAG
Organism: Bacteroidota bacterium; assembly: GCA_023393265.1. Lineage (GTDB taxonomy): Bacteria > Bacteroidota > Bacteroidia > Bacteroidales > Prolixibacteraceae > Aquipluma. The sequence continues at coordinate 2,554 of JAEWME010000385.1, forward strand.
CATATCTTCCACCGACTTTTTCAGGTTTTGTGTGTTGTTCAGGAGTGATTTTACCTCTGCCAGCTCGTCCATTTGCTTCTTCACAAATTCTTCGGCGCGTTTGGCCGTGATGGCTTCAATACGACGAACACCTGCAGAAATAGCGCTTTCAGAAGTAATAACAAATGAGCCGATTTGCCCGGTTGCCGGAACATGGGTACCACCACATAATTCAACCGAATCGCCAAATTTAATGACCCGAACAAAGTCGCCGTATTTTTCACCAAACAAGGCAATGGCACCCATCTCTTTGGCCTGATCGAAAGCCACCGAGCGGTTTTCTTCCTTCATCAGGTTTTCGCGGATCAGTTCATTCACACGGGACTGAATCTGATCAAGCTCTTCGCGGCTCACCTTCTGAAAATGCGAGAAGTCGAACCGCAGATATTCGCTGTTCACCAGCGAACCTTTTTGTTCCACATGCGTCCCCAGCACTTCGCGCAAAGCGTGATCGAGCAGGTGAGTTGCCGTGTGGTTGTTCATGGTCTGTTTCCGTTTTTCCAAATCAACAACTGCCTTGAAAGTAGCAGCAGGATTGGCCGGAAGTTTCTGAGTAATATGAATCGTGAGGTTATTTTCTTTTTGAGTATCGAGAATCGCAGTTTTTTGCCCGTCGGCTTCAATGGTTCCGCAGTCGCCAACCTGACCGCCCGACTCGCCATAGAACGGTGTTTTGTCAAAAACGAGGTGATAAAATACTTTATTTTTCTGAACCACCTTGCGATAGCGCGAAATCTGAACTTCAGCTTCCAGTTGGTCGTATCCAACAAACTCAACCTGTTCTATTTTCTTCAGTTCCACCCAGTCGTCTGTTTCCTGCGCTGCTGCCTGACGCGAACGTTCTTTCTGGATTTCCATTTCGGCATTAAATTCTTCCAGGTTTACAGTCATACCATTCTCGCGCAAAATCAATTCTGTCAGGTCAATCGGGAAACCATAAGTATCGTAAAGCGTGAAAGCCAGTTTGCCGCTCAACACTCCTGAAGTTGTTTGCGGGAGGTTCTTTTCGAGCAAGCGAATTCCGGTTTCGAGCGTACGCAGGAACGATTCCTCTTCTTCGTGGATTACTTTTTCGATGAGGGTTTGCTGTGCGCCGAGTTCGGGAAAAGCATCGCCCATGTTCTGTTTCAGCACTTCGACCAGCTTGCAAATGAATGGCTCGCGGAAATCGAGGAACGTATATCCGTAGCGGACAGCGCGGCGCAAAATGCGGCGAATCACATATCCGGCCTTGTTGTTCGACGGCAACTGCCCGTCGGCAATCGAGAACGAAATGGCGCGCAGGTGGTCGGCAATTACACGCATGGCGATGTCCGCTTTCGGATCGTCGCCGTATTTTTTGTTGCTCAGTTCAGCAATTTTGGCAATGGTCGTCTGGAAAACGTCGGTGTCGTAATTCGACTTTTTACCCTGAAGTACCATGCACAAACGCTCGAAACCCATTCCAGTGTCCACATGTTTAGCGGGAAGTTCTTCCAATTTGCCATCAGCTTTTCGGTTGAACTGGATAAATACGTTGTTCCAGATTTCAATCACCAGCGGATTGTCTTTATTTACCAGTTGTGCTCCGGGGATTTTGGCACGTTCGTCATCGTCGCGCAAGTCAACGTGAATTTCGGAGCAGGGACCGCAGGGACCGGTATCGCCCATTTCCCAGAAATTGTCTTTTTTGCTTCCATTCAGGATATGGTCTACAGGAAGGAATCGTTTCCAGATTTCAAAAGCTTCATTATCACGCTCAAGTTTATCATCAGAACTGCCTTCGAACACTGATGCGTACATGCGGTCAGCCGGGATTTTCAGCACATCGTGCAGTAATTCCCAGGCCCAGGTGATTGCTTCTTCTTTGAAATAGTCGCCAAACGACCAGTTTCCGAGCATCTCGAACATGGTATGGTGGTAGGTGTCGTGACCTACTTCTTCGAGATCGTTGTGCTTTCCTGAAACACGCAAACATTTCTGAGTATCGGCAACACGAACATATTTTGCCGGCTGATTGCCCAGAAAAATGTCTTTAAACTGGTTCATCCCGGCATTGGTAAACATCAGGGTTGGGTCGTTCTTCACCACCATCGGAGCCGAACTTACAATTTGGTGCCCTTTTTCAGCAAAAAAATCTAAAAATGCTTTCCTGATCTCTTTCGAATTCATCATTTTTCGCAGTATTTTCAAATTAAATCCTGAAGAATCATCCCCTGAAAAAGAGTTTCAAACCCAGGAATTTCAGTTTTTAATGGTAAATAAAATCTACTCCCGACGATGCTAAGAATCAAAAAATTAAAGCATTCAGGAGCTATTAAAATTTGTTAAAAATCCCCAATCGATTGAAAATCATCCGCCATTTTCGGCGAAATCATTAGTTTTGCTAACGATTTAAAAACCGGAATTTTCGAAACCGTGCAAAGTTAGATTAAATCCTTAAATTTGTTACAAGTCGAAAAATAAATTCCATTAACACTGTTTTATGGCGAAAGTCAGGTACAGATTTAATGCTCACACACTTAGCTACGACAAAATCGTAATCAGCTTCCGAACCAGGTTAAAGCGCTTTTTGGCGCTGTTTTCAACCACCCTGGTTAGCTCGATCCTGATTGCCTTTGGTATCCTGCAGTTTTATGAGTCGCCCCGTATGAGAAGCCTGCATAAGGAAAACGAAAGGCTTTTGACACAATATGAACTGATGTACAAAGACCTTCAGACGATTGAAAAAGTGCTCGACGATATTGAACAGCGCGATAACAATTTATACCGGGTGGTTTTTGAAAGCGACCCGATTCCGTCGACCATCCGCAGGGCTGGATTCGGTGGTGTAAACCGCTATTCGAGACTGGAGTCTTTTGACAACTCGGACCTGGTAATTAAAACCGCCGAAAAGCTGGATGTTTTGTCCAAGCAGGCCTACATTCAGGCCAAATCGTATGACGAGGTGATGAAACTGGCGCTGAACAAAGAAGAACTGACCTCGTGTATGCCGGCCATCATGCCAATTTCGAACAAATCGCTGAAAAGCACTGCTTCGGGCTGGGGATACCGCATTCACCCGATTTATAAAATCAAGCAGTTTCATTACGGAATGGACTTTACCGCTGCCATTGGCACCAAAGTATATGCTACCGGCG
>JAEWME010000395.1 GCA_023393265.1 Bacteroidota bacterium
TTTGTCAGTAGTCCCAAACGATGAGGAAGCCGAACGTAACCTGATGCAGGCAAGAAAGAATTTGCAGTCGCTGGCCAAACAGGCCCTGGCAAACGAAACAAAAGTGAAGATCATTGCCACCATCGATCACAACATTGCCGGAGGAATTATACGGGCTTCGCGCGAAGCCATGACTGATACCATCATGATTGGGTGGCCAAGAAAAACAGGATTGATCGAGCGGTTCATTGAAACCAAGACAGCCTCCATAATTTCGCGCACGAGTAAGGCCATATACATTTGCGATTTCAAAACACAATTGATTGGGCACAACCGCATCGTTGTGGTTTGTCCGCCATTGGCAGAATTGGAGCCTGGGTTCGAAATCTGGCTGCCGAAAATTAATGCGTTATCAAAAGAACTGAGCATCGGTGTTTTGTTTTACTGCAACGCCACAACGCGCGAAGCCATCAGCGAACACTTCCGCCAGCGGAAGCAGAAAAGTGGTTTTGTATTTGCTGAAGATTTCGATCTCACCAGCATCAAAATGCTGCGCGAAATGGTGAAACCGGAGAACCTTCTTATTTATGTTTCGGCCAGACGCACTTCAGTTTCGTACGATAAATTTTTGGAGAACATTCCCGACCGCCTCGACAAAGAATTTGCAACCAACAGCAAAGTGGTTATTTACCCACGCACGCGCCATATCGACAGCAAATTCAGCGAATATGGCGACATGCACCCCGAAACAATCACCCAGGGAATAGAAAAGGTACAAAAACTTGGGAAAGACTTGGGCAACCTGCTGAAACGCGATCACAACAAGTAATCCTGAAAAAAAAGAAATCAGCGACCAGAAGAAAGACACCTGTTCAAATATCCTTTTATCTCAGCTTTTGACCTCTTTTCCGAATAATCTTTGGATTTCTGCTGAAATGAAATACTGCGATCATATTGATTACTCCGAAAGTTTCGAAAAAATAGATGCCATAAGGAAACCGCTTTACAATTGACATTCTAATTTGCTTTCTTACAAAGGGAAACTGTTGCGGATTTGATTGAATTCTCATGATAGATTTTTCAATCTCATCAAGAAAATCCTCCTCCAGACCCGGTTTTTGCTCCGAATACCAATCAGCAGCATTCTTCAAGTCCAACGCAGCTGCGTTACTAATTACCAGCTTATATTTTTTCACGGATTTACCTGACCCGGTTTTTTCAGTCCAGCCTTTACCTCTTCCCAGCTTTGTCCATCAGCAGGATTTTTCATTGCTTGTTCGTATCTGGAATCTAATTCCCGTACCATATCTTCAGAAAGTCCTGATTCTTCCTCGTAAATCGTCACAAACGAACTATCCCCAACAATACTTTCTATTTGTCGGATTAGTTTTTCACCCTCCTCTGCATTTCCGGCGATCTTAATGGTATAATTCATGGCAAGACTATTTTAAGCAGTTTTCCATTCACCAAAGATAGCGAATAACATTTAAAGCAGTTGATTTTCAATACTACGAAAACAAAAAAGCGCAGAACCTTCGCCCCGCGCTTCTATTTTACTTTTGCCTTTTTACTTCTTACTTGACTTAAATCACCACATTTACAATCTTATTGGGCACCACAATCACTTTTTTCGGTGCTTTGCCTTCGAGCCATTTCTGCGATGTTTCGTTGGCCAAAACTGCCGCTTCAATTTCGCCATTGGGAGTGCCAACTGCAAATGCCAGTTTGAAACGAACTTTTCCGTTGAATGAAATCGGATATTCAAATTCGTCTTCGGTAAGCATCGCCGCATCAACTTCGGGCCAGAGTGCATAGGCAAGCGTGTCGGTATTTCCGTAGAGTTGCCATAATTCTTCGGCAAGGTGCGGTGCATACGGAGCCAGAATTTTGACAAATGTTTCGGCAGTTTGCCTGCTTACTTTACCTTTTTTCATTGCCAGATTATTGAAAATCATCAGCGCCGAAATGCCGGTATTGAATTTCATATTTTCGATATCCGAAGCCACTTTACTGATGGTTTGGTGCAGTAACTTCAGCGTCTCTTTGTCGTCAGCGCTGTTGGTAATGTTGTTTAAATCGCCAAAGAAACGGGTAACGCGATTCAGAAAATTATAAACACCTTTCACGCCGTTTTCGGCCCACGGTTTCACATCTTCCAACGGACCCATAAACATTTCGTACAGGCGGAGTGAGTCGGCACCAAAACTTTTCACCACATCATCGGGATTGACGACGTTTTTCAGCGATTTCGACATTTTGGCCACAATCTGGTTCAGCTCTTCGCCGGTTTCGGTATGGAAATATTTTCCATCCTTTTCTTCAACCAAATCGCTGGCTACTTTAGCCCCGGTGGCAGTTTCGTATGCAAAGGCCAGAATCATTCCCTGGTTGAACAATTTCTGGAATGGCTCTGGAGTGGAAACAATGCCCAAATCGAACAACACTTTGTGCCAGAAACGCGAATACAGCAAATGCAGAACCGCATGTTCGGCACCGCCAACATATAAATCAACCGGCATCCAGTAGTTCTCCAGCTTTTTGTCGAAAATAGATTCGTCGTTTTTTGGATCGATGTAACGCAGGTAATACCAGCACGAGCCCGCCCATTGCGGCATGGTGTTGGTTTCGCGGCGACCTTTGCGGCCATTGGCATCGGTTACATACAACCAATCGGTTGCGTTGGCCAACGGAGATTCGCCGCCTTCGCCAGGTTCGTATTTTTCCATCTCCGGAAGTTGAACCGGAAGGTTTTCTTCAACGAGTGTAATTTCGCCATCTTCCCAGTGAATTACAGGGAAGGGTTCGCCCCAGTATCGCTGACGGCTGAACAACCAGTCGCGCAACTTATAATTTGTTGTTGCCTGACCAATTCCTTTTTCGCCCAGCCAGCCAATCACTTTTTCGATTCCCTGTTTTTTATTCAGTCCATTCAAATCGAGGCCAATTGCAGGATTTGCCGAGTTGATGTACGCACCGTCTTCTGTCCAGCAAGCTTCGCCAGCCAGCACTTTGGCGCGCGTTTCGTCGTCTGCACTCTTCGGATCGAGGATGCAGATGACCGGAATATTGAATTTTTGTGCGAACTCGAAGTCGCGGGTATCGTGCGCCGGAACAGCCATAATGGCGCCGGTTCCGTAGCCCATCAAAACATAGTCGGCTACCCAAACCGGAATTGGCTGACCGGTAATCGGGTTGATCGCATTGCGGCCGGTGAACACACCGGTTTTATCTTTGGCCAGTTCGGTGCGGTCCAAATCTGATTTTAAAGAGGCTGCCTGAACGTAGGCATTCACCGCATCGGCAAATTCAGGAGTAACCAAACTGTTCAGCATCGGGTGTTCCGGAGAAACAACCATATAAGTTGCACCAAACAAAGTATCAGGACGTGTAGTATATACGCGCAGTTTTTCGTTCAAGCCTTCAACGGCAAAATCAACTTCAGCACCGGTCGATTTTCCGATCCAGTTTCGCTGCATGTCTTTCACTCCTTCCGGCCAATCCAAATCGTCCAACCCCCTCAGCAGGCGTTCTGCATAGTGAGGAATCCGGAGCAACCACTGTTTCAGGTTTTTGCGAATTACCTGGTTACCACATTTTTCGTGCGAACCGTCCGTCAGCACTTCTTCGTTGGCACAAACTGTTTTGCATGAATCGCACCACCAAACCTGTGCATTGTCGTAATAGGCAAGGCGTTTATCGCCAACGTACTTGTTGATGGCAGCCTGTCCCTGAGCCTGAATGTCGGCAGGAATGGGCAGTTCGCTGATCGGACGGCCTTTGCCGGTTTCTGCATCGAACCAGGTATTGTATAATTTGGTGAAAATCCACTGCGTCCAGCGGAAATATTTCGGATCGGTGGTGTTGATCTCGCGGTCCCAGTCGTAGCTCAAACCCAGTGATTTGATCTGACGGCGGAAGTTGTCGCAATTTTTCTTCGTGGTAATTGCCGGGTGAGTTCCGGTTTGAATGGCGTACTGTTCGGCAGGCAACCCAAACGCGTCCCAGCCCATCGGGTGAAGCACGTTGAAACCCTTCATGCGCTTGTAACGGCACATGATGTCGGTGGCTGTATAACCTTCGGGGTGACCCACATGCAATCCCGCTCCTGAAGGATACGGAAACATGTCGAGCACATAATATTTGGGCTTCGAAAAGTTGTTTTCGGTTTTAAAAGTCTTGTGTTCTTCCCAGTATTGCTGCCATTTCGGCTCAATTTCCCAGAATTTGTATTCCATTTTGCTTGGTAATAAAGGTTCTTGATAATGAGCCGCAAAGATAGAAAGAAACTTGCAAGATGAAAGGTGTATGTTTCCCTAAAAACTGTTCGCCGAGAATATTTCTCAATCGGCAGAGCAACATACCAAAATACCTTGTAGAACCAGCTAATCTCCTGAAAACGAAAATCAGAGAACAAAAAAAAAGACATAAAAGTCTTAAACTTTTACCTATATATACTGTTCCAAAGCCGGACATATTAAATTGATTAACTATGAAATACGTTATAACAGGATCACTTGGAAACATCAGCAAGCCGCTGGTGCAAAAACTTGTTGCAGCCGGGCATGAAGTGATGGTAGTCAGCAGTAAACACGAGAAGGTGGAGCAGATTGAAGCCATGAAAGCACGTGCCGCCGTAGGATCGGTGACCGACATAGCTTTTCTCTCCAGAATATTCAACGGGGCCGACGCCGTTTACACGATGGTGCCGCCATTTCTTGGCGCTCCCGACTGGAAAAAATACATTGGCAGAATTGGCGAAAACTACGCTGAAGCCATTAAGATTTCAGGAGTGAAACATGTGGTAAATCTCAGCAGCATTGGCGCCCACATGCCCGATGGCTGCGGACCGGTAAGCGGATTGTATTTTGTAGAAAAAGCGCTTAACGCATTAGCTGATGTAAATGTGAAACACCTGCGCCCTGGCTTTTTCTTCGCCAATCTGTTCGGACAGATTAGTATGATTAAACAGGCTGGCATCATGGGCGGAAACTATGGAGACCAAAAAATGGTTATGGTTCACACCGACGACATTGCTGCCGCGGCTGCCGAAGAACTGTTAGATCTTTCGTTTGAAGGCAAAAGTGTTCGGTACATTTCCAGCGACATAAAGAAGCCGCAGGAAGTTGCTTCGATTATTGGCAAAGCCATTGGAAAACCCGACTTGCAATGGATCAACTTTTCGGAGGAAGATACCAAAGCCGGAATGGTTCAGGCAGGATTTCCGGAAGAGATAGCTTCGAATTACGCCAAGATGGGCACGGCCATGCGAAGCGGAGAAATGACTTCGGACTATATGAAACTGAATCCAACGATTTTCGGGAAAATTAAACTTGAAGATTTTGCGCAGACTTTTGCACAGGTTTTCCGGCAATCGTAAAGCAACTAAATAAAAACGCTCCTGTTTGGGAGCGTTTTTATTTCGATCTATGTCACAGGTTTTTATTTCACAGTTTCACCGGTATTCCAGTTTACAAGTTTCGACGGATAGTAGCTGATTCCCATGGCTTCCATCCTTTTTCCGTGAGCAGCGAGCCTGGTTTTATATTCTTCCCATTTACGCAGTTCGGTGGGTGTCCAGCCAATTTCGGCATAACCCAGTAACCGAGGGAAAAGCAGGTATTCGGCCTCTTTCAGCGACGAAACAGTTTCCGACCACAGTGGCGTTTCAATCCCGATGATGTTTTCCTTTTTAATTTCAGGAACCAGATTCGCCGGATCCCAGTCATAAGCCTTGTCCACTTCGATATAACCGGCCCAATGCAAACCATAGGTACTGGTTGAATCGTACTGCATATCGATGTAGGCGTTTTTAGCGGGCGACATCAATACTTTAGCCCCTTGCTCAACACCTTTTACGGCATTTTCGGCCTTCGACCAATACTGAACAATAGTATTTGATTTTACGGTTGAAAGTGCAATTTCATCCCAGCCAAATACCTTTTTGCCATGTGCAGCCACAATGTCCTGAACCCGGTTCACAAAGGGGATATAATCTTCTATTTTCGTGGCATGAGATTCGTCGCCACCAATGTGCAAATATTCGCCGGGAGTCATTTCTGCCAGTTCGCGGAAAATATCGTCAACAAATTTATAAGTGATTTCCTTATTGGTACAGAGCGTGCTGAAACCAACTTCTGTTCCGGTATACAATTCGGGCGCTTTGTTGTTACAATTCAGTTCCGGATAAGAGGCCAATGCCGCATTGGTGTGGCCAGGCATGTCAATTTCAGGAACGATCGTAATAAAATGATCCTGCGCATATTTGATCAGATCGGCATATTGTTCCTGCGTATAGAAACCACCTTCGCCGCCGCCAACTTCTGTTTTTCCACCATGTGCCGTCAGGTTGGGCCACGATTTAATTTCGATGCGCCATCCCTGATCGTCGGACAAATGCAGGTGCAATACATTCATTTTGTAATAAGAGAGGTAGTCGATGTAGCTTTTAACTTCAGATACTTCGAAAAAATGGCGGGCAACATCGAGCATCGCGCCGCGGTAGCCGTACGACGGAAAGTCGCGAACAGTGCCGGTTGCCAGTTTCCAGGGTCCTTCCTGCTCCGAACCCAGTTCAACTTTTGCAGGCAATATCTGGCGGATGGTTTGCGCGCCGTAAAAAAGCCCGGCAGGTTTGTTTGCAGCCACGGTAACCAGCTTGTCGGTTATTGTTAGCAGGTAACCTTCGTCGCCCAGTTCGGCATCGTTAGCCGTCAGTGTGAGGTAAATATTTCCTGAAGCGGGAACTCCACCAGTTGTTTTCACTTCGATGCCAAGACCTGTCGACGGATTCAGTTTATCAGCCAAAGCCTGCGCAATTTTCAAGGCTTCGGGCGAATCACCCTGCACATAAATATCAGTTTGGTCGGTCAAATCAAACGATCCGCCCGATGGCGTAACCGAAACTGGTTTCGGGATCACGCTCTCCTTCGAAAGATCGGTCGGCTGACACGCTGACTGACCGAACACAAAAAATAAGGCCACAACGGCCATCAAAAAGTTTCTTTCTGAAAATCTAATCATTTCGGTTCTATTTGTTGGTTATAAATCAATCTTTTCAATCCTGAAAACCACAGGCATCAGGCCATCTGTGCAACACGAAATGGCAAGGCCTTTTTGCGTGATCCAGGGAAAGCTGCCACCAAACATCACAGTATTAATATCCTTCTGAATGTCGCTCCAGGCCTGGGCACAAAATCCTTCAGGAACCTGGTTGTAATTTTCGACAATGAACTCTTCGCCCACTGCAAAATGCGGGCACCCAAGACACTGGTCGGAGAGATTGAGCGAGCAATACTCGTCGGCCAGTTCTTTGTTAAAAATTTTCTTAATGACAGTGATTCTACAATGCGCCATGGTTCAGGTTTTCCGGAGTTTGACGAAAGTGATGCAATTTAGTCAAAATCCAGTATAATGGCTACAAATTCCCGTTTATTCAACAAGTTTTAATATTCGGGTTCGCTTGCCAATCCTGAGATTTATGAGTACGAGGGCAAAGCAGGAACTAACAATGATAAAGGCACCTGTCAATTCGAGCGGGGTAAAATGCTCATCAAAAATAAGCCATCCGGAAAAGAGGTTGAAAACCGGGACCATCGACTGCAAAAGCGAGCCAGTGGCTACATTCACATAACGGTAGCCTTCGGTCATAAAAAGTTGCCCGATGGTGGCAACAACGCCGACCGAAACCAGTAAAAACAATTCGGTGATGTTTCCCTGCGACTGCGTTGCCCCTGACGGGACCAAAAACATCCAAAAACCAACGATGCACTGCGAAAAGAAAATGGCATACGAATTATCGCTATCGTGCAGTTTCTTCACAAAAACAACCGCCAAACCAGTTGTTACCGATCCTGCAATGGCAACCAGTTCGTAAAATCCGATTCCTGCAAGCGAACCAATACCCCCGCCTAGCGAAAGCAAAATCAGTCCGGCAAACGAAATAAAAATGACCACAAACTTGGCGCGCTCAACTTTCTCCTTCAGGATAAGCATACTAAAAAGGGTTGCAAAAATCGGGTAAGAATAAACGTAAACCGAGCCTTTACCAACACCAAGTTTCAGGATGGCGAGATAAAAAAGATAGACGGCAATTCCACCGACAAAACCACGCCAGAATAATCCTTTTCTGTCATTAAACTTCAATTGGATGATGCCGAAAAGCGACAGGATTCCAACGATCCCGAGTCCAATAGCAAACCGGAAGAAAGTAGTCTGGTAGCTCGACACATGGGGAGTGGCTTTAACCAAAACAGCCATCAGCGCAAAGAAAACAACCGATCCCAGCGTGAGAAGAATACCTTTTGTATTACCCGACATACAAGTAGTTTAAATCTGAAACCGCAAAAATAGCCTATTTAAACAATCATACCCTGACAAAAAGAGGTATTCCGGAGAATCGCAGCTTTTGAAACTTTGTCCTTTTCAGGAGCACCCAGTAGTTAGCGGGTTACTACCAATTTGGCACTGTAAATATTTGAGCTTCCTTTTGTTACCACATAGTAATTTCCGGGAGAAAGAACACCTCTTCCGCTTATGGTTTGCTTCAGGACACCGTTACCATCAGTCCTGAAAAAATTGGAGTACAATGCCTGACCCGTTACACTGAAAACAGTAATTGTCACCTTTTCATTGGCACGAAAACTCGTTGCAGACAAATTAAAATCACCGTTTGAAGGATTTGGATAGACCAATAAAGATTTTGCCAATGGAAACTCAGCGATCGAAGTTGTGACCAGAAACGGTTCAAGTGTCCACATGGCGCTCCACCACGATGGCTGAATGGTTCCGTATTGCGCCTGATTCTTGAGATTTTCAACATGGACGTACATGGTTGTATCCGAGATACTTTTTATCCTGACAAAACCATCACCTGTATCCTCAAACAACCAGTCGAAACCTGTTTCATCCGATATTTTTGGCGAACATTCAAGATAACCCAGCATATTATGAATATTCATGAAATCGCCGGTAGCAACATTCTTAATTTCTTTGGTGCCGTCAGCATCTTCGAATTTCCACAAATAGGAATCACCGTTTGCAGAAAGGTTATATCTGACCCGATCGCCCGCATCATAGAGATAAGTATTTTGCCAGCGATTCTTAATCCGGTAATAAATTAACGGATCACTTGTGACATTAATATGACTGAAACTGCTCTTGCCTCCATCCATAGTTGTTATGGTAATAGTTGTCTCACCTTTTGCGAGCGTTTTAACCAAACCGTCGTAACCGACAGTTGCAACTTCAGGATTACTGGACGTGTAACTGACAATTTTATTGGAGGCATTTTCAGGAATAAACCTTGGAACAAGCTGCACGTCTTTCCCGCCGGCAACGCTGGTATCAGCAGGCGAAAGACGGATCCCTTCTACCGCAGCAAAATCACAGCCGGTAACCGGAGTCCAGCTAAATGTGCCCTTATTTGAAGCGTTGGTATCCGAAGTGGCATTTCCTCCCCTGTCTGATACTGAAACTTTACAATAGGTCCCGTTTCCCGTCATGGTGCTTCCGGCAAACAAAACGCCATAGCCTCTTCCCCAATTCAAATTATCAGCATTGTTGTACGGATATTCTTTTCCGGTTCCATTAATCTGAATATTTTCAAATGTCAGGCTATAAAATCCTTCTCCCGCCCATTTGTAAATGTAAATACCATCATTCTTCGCATTGAGTATGTCGATATTCACAAACTTAATATTCTGAACCCTGGTTCCGGCCAAATTACTACACGCCAAATCAATGGCTCCGATCTGACTATTCCAGAGATCGTTAAAAGTGCCACAACCGATGAGCGTGATATCCGAAAATAAATGCTGTCCCTGGTCGTTAAATCCAACCCCGGCAAAAAAGTTATTCGCCCGTAAACCGGCTTCGAGGTTATCTTTAATAATGATGTTGTAAAACTTATTGTCTTTGCCGCCATACACAGCCGCTCCGGCTGCGCGCCAAACGTTTTCCACGGTGTTATACCTGAAAGTATTATTTACGCATTCCAGTCCTTCAGCACACCAGATTGCCTCTCCGTCGTCGCCGTTATTCCGGATACTGCAATGCTCGACAATGGCATTCCGGGTACCTTTGCAAAGATTGACACCGTCGGCATAAGTATTCCTGAAACGGCAACCAGAGATAATAAAACCATCGGCAAAGGCAGGACCACCTTGCGCATACTGGCCAATCCAGGCTCCGGTGGCGCAATGCTCCACCCAAATATTCTGAATGACGGAACCAGGCGTATAAACACCATGAATTCCGGCATATCCCTTGGTTCGGGTTGCCATGTCGGTTGTTATATACAAATCAGCATAACTTATCTGAGAGGCATTTGCCCGTAACCCACCATTACTTGCATTGGTTACCGTAAAATTCAACTGGGTATACCACATTCCGGCTCCCTGCAATTTGGTTTCGGAAACACCAAAATAAAGCTGACTGCCAATATTGTAGACTCCTGAAGGAATATAGATTGTTTTGCTGCCGTTTGTATCGATGAAAGCCTGCAGATCGCTGCCATCTCCGTGATAAGTAACAGAACCAGCCGGCGCAGTAATTTCTTCCTGAACTGGTTCCATCTCGACAAAATCGATCGTGAGATTTCCACTCTCTCTCACCAGTTTCAAGCCTGAAAGTTTCTCCGGCAACTTATACCGAACTTCATCAAATCTCATCCTCGGATTCTTGTTTTTGATCCCAACATTGTTCGGATCGCCATTGCTCCAAAGATATTCCCACGACCATTTCGATGTTAAAGATATATCTGTAATTTTTGTTGCCCCATCATAAATTCCCAAGACCGCGGTTTCCCCGTCGGGTACACTATAACGAATAACCATCCCATCGGCAGGCTCCAAAAAATTTAACTCAACAGAAGCATCCGGTTCGCTCATATCGACACAAATCTGGTCGGTAGCCTCGCTCTGCAGATCGGCCTGATTATATGACTTTGGAGTTATTGTTGCATGACTGAGAACGCCAAGGTCGGCTTCGTACCGCTTATAGGGTGCATCGTAGTAACCTCTCTGGGCAAAAACGTTCGAAACAAGGAGTAGTAAAAAAACCGGCAACGTGGAGAGTCGAATGTATTTTTTCATTTCAAGACATTTTACAACTCTTAAATATCAGTATTAAAAACCGCATTTTCAATATCGCAGAATTTACACCCCGTAAAACAAAAAACCCCCGCTGAATGCGAGGGTTCTGATGATTTATTCTTCAACAATAACTATTTTCTCTATCAAATCGCCTTGCCGGATGTCATCGATTACTTCCAGCCCTTCATATACTTTTCCGAAACAAGTGTGTTTGCGGTCGAGGTGCGAAGTGTTGCGACGGCTGTGACAAATGAAAAACTGCGAACCGCCGGTGTTGCGTCCGGCATGTGCCATCGACAAAACACCACGGTCATGAAACTGGTTTCCACCGTCGGTCTCACATTTAATGGTGTACCCCGGGCCTCCGGCTCCATTTCCGATCGGGCATCCACCCTGAATTACGAAATCGGGAATAACGCGATGAAAAGTAAGTCCATTGTAAAAACCACTTTTCGATAATTTAATAAAATTGGCAACTGTTCCAGGTGCATCCTGATCGTAGAAATTTACTTTCATAACACCTTTGCTGGTGTGGATTTCTGCTTTACTCATCATTTAATTTTTATTGATTGACTGCAAAAATACAACATTTTGGCGAGATAAATCATTCAGGAAAATTGCCTAACTTTTCAACCTGATTTCAAACAATCTTTGAGAAATAATTCATAAAATTACGAGCAGCACAGTACAGGATGACAATTTTTCTAAACCCATCTAATATTGTAATGTAATGCTTCAGGCTGGTAAAAAATACTGGCAAGCAACTAAACTGACACTAAACTAAACAAGCAATGGCCTCTCAACACAAACTAACAACCAAAGCATTCTTAATGCCATTCATCATGATTTCCTCTCTTTTTTTCTTGTGGGGAATTGCGCACGGAATGGTCGATACGTTGGACAAGCACTTTCAGCAAATACTTCATCTGAAAAAGTGGCAATCAAGTTTCATTCAATTCTCGCTCTACGGAGCGTATTTTGGGATGGCTCTTCCTGCCGGATATTTCATGAGAAAATACGGGTACAAACGAGGTATCATCCTTGGATTGTCGCTTTTTGCAACCGGCGCGTTCCTGATTGCCAGTACCACCATTTTCGAATCGTTCTGGATTTTTCTTACCTGTCTTTTCATTTTGGGATGTGGCCTTGCCACGCTCGAAACGGCAGCAAACCCATATACCACCAAACTTGGGCCAAAAGAGTCGGCCGAACAACGAATCAATTTTTCGCAAGCTTTCAATGGACTCGCATGGGTTATTGGTCCGCTAATTGGTTTGTATGTTTACGGAAACCAGAGCACCGTTGAAGGAGAAAAGATGGGATCGCTTATTTTGCCGATGGCCATCATTGGTCTGGTTGTCGCTTTAGTTGCGTTGATTTTCGTAAAACTTCCGCTTCCTGAAATTTCGGAAGAAGAGGCCGCTGCGGGGCACATGCATTCGGTTGGCGAAACAAGCTCAGTGAAAAGTATTCCTGAGTCTATATCACTCGATAAACAACGCCATTTCATTTTAGGTGTTATCGCTCAATTCTGCTACGTGGCAGCACAAACCGGCATATTTAGTTACCTGATTAATTTTGTAACCGACGAAGGACAGCACCCGCGCTTCGATGTAGCAAACGGACCCTATTTTCTATCTATTGGGTTCGCCATGTTCATGGTAGGCCGAATGCTGGGTAGCTACCTCATGGGTATTATAAAACCTGTAAAACTGCTGGCCGTTTATGCGGCGTTTTGCTGCATTTTGTTACCTATCGTCAGCAGCAACATGGGCTGGACCTCACTTATTTCGCTCTACTGCGTTTTCTTCCTGATGTCAATTATG
>JAEWME010000396.1 GCA_023393265.1 Bacteroidota bacterium
GGCCAGCTTAAGGCCCAGGATAAAATGATCGACCAGATTGTTGCAGTGGTTGGCAAAAATATCATACTGAAATCCGACATCGAAGGAATGTACCTTCAGCAACAGGCCGAAGGCGTTACCAGCGATGGCGACATGAAATGCGAAATTCTTGAAGACCTGCTCGTTCAGCGGCTTTTACTGGCCGAAGCAGAACTCGACACAACCATCAATGTTACCGACAGCCAGGTAAACGAGAGAATGGATCAGCAAATCCAGTTCTATATTTCGCACCTGGGTTCGGAAAAAGAAGTGGAAAACTATTTCAAGAAATCGATCATCGATATTAAATCGGGGATGCAGGAAGCCATCAAAACCAACCTGATGACCCAGCAGATGCAGGGAAAAATCATGGATAAAGTTACCGTTTCACCTGCAGAAGTAAGATATTTCTACCGAAACCTTCCCGAATCGGAAATTCCACAAATCGACGAACAGATTGAGTATGCACAAATTACAGTGCAGCCACAAATCAGTCAGGAAGAAGAAGAACGGGTGAAATCGACCCTACGCGACCTGAAACACCGCATCGAGAGCGGCGAAAGTGGTTTTGCACCACTGGCGGTAATCTATTCTGAAGATCCGGGATCGTCGCGCAACGGAGGCGAACTCGACTATATGGGCCGCGGACAGTTGGACCCCGCTTACGCGGCAGCAGCTTTCAACCTGAAAGGCGATAAAGTTTCGAACGTTGTAAAAAGTGAATTCGGGTATCACATCATCCAGGTGATGGACCGCAAAGGCGAACTGCTGAAAACCCGACACATCCTGATGAAACCAAAAGTTTCGGAAGAAAGCATGAAAAAGGCATTCGGGCAGATCGACAGCATCGCCGATTACATTCGCAAAGGCGACATCAAATTCGAGAATGCTGCGCTGAGGTGGTCATTCGACAAAAATTCGAGAAACAATGGCGGTGCAGTTATCAATCCCAACACAGGAGAAGCCAAATGGAAACTGGCAGATTTGGATCCGGATGTAAGTAAGGTGATTACCAAGATGAACATCAACGAAATTTCGAAACCTTTCCGCACCATCGACGAAAATCAGCGTCCGGTGTATAAAATCGTGAAGCTCATCAGCAAAAGCCCGGCACACAAGGCAAACATCCGCGACGACTATGTTGCACTAAGCGACGATTACCTAAAAAAGAAGAAAGAAGAAACCATGGACAAATGGGTGCGCGAAAAACAAGCCGCAACCTATATCCACATCGACGACTCGTATCTGAACTGTAATTATAAATACAGCGGCTGGATTAAATAATCGGCATGCAGGACAAAACAGTTCTCAAAAACGGAATAGGAAATCATGACATATAAAAACGAAGTTGAAGCAGTAAATGCGCTGAGCCTGAAATTTGAGCAGTTGCGTTCGGAAATAAAAAAGAAAATCTACGGACAGGACGAAATCATCGACCAGGTCCTGGTTTCTCTTTTCAGCCGCGGCCACTGCCTCCTGATTGGTGTTCCGGGACTGGCGAAAACACTGCTTGTAAACAGCATCGCCGAAGTTCTGGGACTTGGATACAAACGCATCCAGTTTACGCCCGACCTAATGCCTTCTGACATCATCGGAACCGAAATCCTGGATAAAAACCGGGAGTTCAAGTTCATCCGCGGCCCCATCTTTGCCAACATCATCCTGGCCGACGAAATCAACCGCACACCTCCCAAAACGCAGGCAGCACTGCTCGAAGCGATGCAGGAAAGAACTGTTACAGCAGCCGGACAGAAATACGAACTAGACAAACCGTTTTTTGTGCTGGCAACCCAAAACCCGATTGAACAGGAAGGAACATACCCGCTACCCGAAGCTCAGCTCGACCGCTTCATGTTTTCCATCTGGCTCGATTATCCCAAATTTCAGGATGAACTAACCATCGTGAAAAATACGACATCCGATTTTTCGGCGCACCTTCAGGAGGTGATTACCAAAGAGGAAATCCGTTATTTTCAGGATCTGGTACTTCGCGTTCCTGTGAACGAAAATGTGCTGAAATATGCCGTGACACTCTCGGCTAAAACACGGCCAAATACTGAAATGGCTGCGCCCATCAGCAATAAATACCTGAAATGGGGAGCAGGTCCGCGTGCATCGCAATACCTGGTGCTGGGTGCCAAAACGATTGCTGCGCTCCAGGGAAAATACTCGCCCGACATCGACGACATCAAAAAAGTTGCGGGTTCGATCCTTCGCCACAGGGTAATCAAAAATTACAAAGCCGAAGCCGACAACCTTTCTGTTGAAGACATTATTGCTGAATTGATGAAGTAAGCCGAATGACTGAAATTTCTCTTTTGACAAGGCGAATGGCGTTGCTGCTCTTCACAGTTGCAGCCAGCCTCCTTTTATTTCCTAATCATGGTCTGGCTCAAAAAAAGAAAAGAATCAACCTGATTGCGGCTGATGTTTTGGATTACGACCCGAGAATTGTAGCCAACGCGCAACGACTGATTGGGCATGTAAATATTGAAGTTGACAACGCGCTTCTATGGTGCGACAGTTTGTATTCGTACAACAACAATAATGTCGACGCGTTTGGGAACGTCCACATTGTCCGTGGCGACACGCTCAACATGTATGCCGACTACCTGAACTATCAGGCTACAAATAAACTGGCCAAAGCCAGGAGAAACGTCAGGCTCATCGACCGCCAAATGGTGCTGAACACCGATTCGCTGGATTACGCCATGCAAACCGACGTGGCTTATTACAATTATGGCGGGACGTTAAAAGA
>JAEWME010000428.1 GCA_023393265.1 Bacteroidota bacterium
GCGCAATACCCACGCCAGCATACTCATGAGCATCACCTTTTTAATGCCGAAATGATTCAGAAAAAAGGGGATGGTGAGGATAAACAGTGTTTCGGACATTTGCGAAATGGACAGCAAAATAACTGAATGCTTTACCCCAAACGACTCTGCATATTCAGGAATATCCTTGAAACTACCGATGAACAGGTCGCCATACGAGTTGGTAATTTGAAGCGCTGCACCAAGCAACATCGAAAACAGGAAAAATACGGCCATCTTTTTGGTCTTGAACAGCACCAGTGCATCGAGCCCAAAGGCTGAAAACAAAGATTTGTGAGCCGTTTTGGCCGGAGGACATTTCGGGAGCGAGAACGAGTAAAGCGCCATGAAAAGCGATGCTACCGATCCCACGTACAATTGTGCGTTTGTATTTTTAAATCCTGAAAGATCGACAACCCACATGGCAACGATGAACCCGACGGTTCCGAAGGTACGGATGGGCGGAAATGCTTTTACAATGTCCAGTTTGTTTGCTTCGAGCGCATTGTAGGCTACTGTGTTATTCAATGCAATGGTTGGCATGTAGAAAAACAGGTTGATAAGCATTGCCCAGTACATATGGTCGTAGTCGGTGAGCGTGGAAGCATAGAACAACGCGCCTGCGCCGAAAAGGTGACAGATGCCGAGCAACCGTTCCGCATTGATCCATTTGTCGGCGATGATACCAATGATTCCGGGCATGACCAACGAGGCAATCCCGAGCGTGGCAAAAATGGAGCCGATCTGGCCACCTTCAAAATTAAGGCTCCGGCCGAGATATCCTCCAAGCGAAATTAGCCACGATCCCCAGATGAAAAACTGGAGAAAACTCATGATAATCAGACGGTTTTTTATGCTCATGTCTATTGTTTTAGCAGTTTGTTTTTTTGATGGCTATAAAACTACTAAAAACCTGATATTCCCAAAGGAAATATTTGTCATATAAAAGTGGAGAGCTCGAAAAATGGCGGATTGGACCGGTGCGGAAACCGGCGAAAAGCTTACTCTTTTTTGCGGCGATTGATCTCATCGCGAATGGCCGAAGCTTTTTCGTAATCTTCAGCTTTCACAGCGCTTTCGAGCATCTGAGAAAGTTCAGCAAAAGTGTATTTCTGGTATTCCTGTTTCCCCTTGGTCGGTTCATCGCTAAGCGACTGAGGCCATTCCTCCTGACCTTGTTCGTTCTCGAATTCAATAACGATTCCCGCACGGTCAAGAATTTCACGGGTTGTATAAATGGGGCAGTTGAAGCGAAGGGCAAGTGCCACCGCATCAGAAGTGCGTGCGTCGATTACGATCTCTTTGTCGTCGCGCATACAAATCAGCTCCGAATAAAATATTCCTTCTTCGAGCTTGTAAATAACGACTTCGGTGATGTAGATGTCGAAAGCAGAAGCCATGTCTTTAAACAGGTCGTGGGTGAGTGGTCTGGGTGGTTTGAGTCCTTCGAGTTGGATGGCGATTGACTGCGCTTCTATCGGGCCAATAATGATCGGAATTCTGCGGTCTCCGCTTTCCTCAGCCAGCACAAGCGCATAAGCGCCTGACTGCGATTGACTAACCGAAAGCCCAAGAATGTTTAATTTAATCTTCTGCATGAATGTTTTTGATAGCCTGCTAAGGATAACAAATATAGCAATTGTTTGCGTTTCACCTGACTTTTCAGGAACATTATAATGCTATTATTTGTCGCTGTAGGCGCGGAAAGGCGGAAAAAATGAATTTTTCAGGACGATATTGTTGCAGTATTGAATCAAATGGATTAACACTAATTTGTCAGTTTTTTTACTGCAAGTCATTTGAAACCTGAAAATTAAGATTGCAAAATTATTCCCGAAAAAAGTTTTCAAACGTTTGGTGGTCAGTTAAAATTATATACTTTTGCAGTCCGAAAGTTTTCGTTCAGGCTCAATAAGCGAGATCCAAAGGATTTCCGCCTGCCGGAATAAATTTTAAATTGGTTTATAATGTACGCAATCGTAGAAATTGCCGGTCAGCAAATGAAAGTTGAAAAAGGCCGGAAAGTGTATGTACACCAGCTCGAAAATGCCGAAGGAGAAACTGTTACATTCGACAAAGTTCTTTTGGTTGATAACGACGGTGCTGTAAAAGTTGGTACTCCTGTTGTTGAAGGTGCAAAAGTTACCGCTTCGGTAGTTGAGCATGTAAGAGGAGAAAAGGTATTGGTATTCAAGAAAAAACGCAGAAAAGGTTACCAGAAAATGAATGGTCACCGTCAGTACCTTACAAAAATTCAAATTGAAGAAGTAATCGGATAACAATTAAAAAAATTTTACCATGGCTCATAAGAAAGGTGTCGGTAGTTCGAAGAACGGACGCGAATCACATAGCAAACGACTTGGCGTAAAAATTTTCGGCGGTCAGGCTGCTGTAGCTGGTAACATTATTGTTCGCCAGAGAGGTACTTCACATCACCCGGGCTTAAACGTTGGTATTGGCAGAGATCATACCTTGTTTGCTTTGGTTGACGGAACTGTTGTTTTCAAAAAGAGAAGAGACAACAAATCGTTTGTATCAGTTGAACCTGTTGTTGCGGCAGCAGTAGAAAACAACTAACAAGACGATTAAAAATATTCGTTAATAATCTCCTGCTTTTCCGAAGGCAGGAGATTTTTTGTTTTAAATTTGTCGGTCAATTCAACTAAAAATTCCGAAAATGCTCAATCTGAAATTCATACAGGAAAATCCGGAAATGGTTATTGTCAAATTGAAGAAAAAGCACTTCGATGCAACCACCATCGTTCAGCAAATTACCGGGTTATCACTTCAGAAAAACGAAACACAGGCCAAAGCCGACCAACTGAAAGCCGAGATGAACAAAATCTCGAAAGAAATTGGTGTACTAATGCGCGAAGGCAAAAAGGACGAAGCCGAAGCTGCCAAAAACCGTACTTCAGAAATCAAAGATGCCATCAAACAACTCGATGAGGATTTTGCCCGGATCGATCAGGATATTTTTGCTTTGCAGGTTTTGCTGCCCAACCTTCCTGCCGACATCGTTCCTGAAGGACGCACACCCGAAGACAACCTCGTGGTGAAGCAAAAAGGCGAAATCCCGGTGCTTCCTGAAAACAGCGTGCCGCACTGGGACCTGGCAAAAAAATACGACATCATCGACTTCGAACTCGGTGTAAAAATCACCGGTGCCGGATTCCCGGTTTACAAAGGTAAAGGCGCCCGTTTACAGCGCGCGCTCATCAACTTTTTCCTCGACGAAGCCCGCGACGCCGGATACCTCGAAATTCAGCCGCCCTACGTGGTGAACGAAGATTCGGGTTTCGGAACAGGTCAGCTTCCCGACAAGGAAGGGCAAATGTATCATGCCACAGCCGACAACCTGTACCTGATCCCGACGGCAGAAGTTCCGGTGACCAACATTTACCGCGACGTGATTGTCGAAGCCAAAGATCTGCCAATCAAAAATACCGCCTACAGCGCTTGTTTCCGTCGCGAAGCAGGTTCCTACGGAAAAGATGTTCGCGGCCTAAACCGTCTGCACCAGTTCGACAAAGTTGAAATTGTGCAGATCGCCCATCCTGAAGGTTCGTATGACCGGCTCGATGAGATGGTGGCTCATGTCTCCGGATTGGTTGACAAGCTCGAACTGCCTTACCGGATTCTGCGTCTTTGCGGTGGCGACATGAGTTTCACCTCGGCCTTGACTTACGATTTTGAGGTATTCTCGGCTGCCCAGGAAAAATGGCTCGAAGTGAGTTCAGTTTCCAATTTCGAATCGTTCCAGGCCAACCGACTGAAACTGCGTTACCGCGACGAAGCAACCAAGAAACCGGTAATTGCCCACACGCTGAATGGTAGTGCACTGGCTTTGCCGCGCATCATGGCCGCTTTGCTCGAAAACAACCAAACGCCTAACGGAATTCGCATCCCCAAAGTACTGGTTCCGTATTGCGGGTTCGAGATGATCGACTAGACGAAAAATAATACACTCATAAGAAGGCTGTTTCTGTGTTTTGCAGAAATGGCCTTTCTTTTTTTTGCTTGTCGCATTAATTCTCGGTGGATTTGAAAGTTTTATCAACCTTTTCTGGTCAAGAGCATATCAGAGCCTACGCTTAACCGCGCAACCATATTAAAAGGTCCGACATCCTTATAGATGTTTAAAAAAGTTCAATATGAAAAAGATGTACTTTCTGACCATCACTTTTATCCTGATATTTGGAAGTAGTTCCATTAGTCAAACGCCGGGCGATCAGTTGTTCGACAACTCTAGAATTCATGAAATAACAATTATTCCCCTCAAAGAAAACCTTCTCGACACGCTGGAATCCAATTACGTCATGTCTTTCGGGATAAACCAGATTCAAACCCGCGAGATTCCCTATACAACTGCACGATTGACCATCGATGGAACTGCATTGGATACCATTGGAGTTCGTTATAAGGGGTTTAATTCATGGTGGCATTCGTCTAAGAAGCCTCTTAAGGTTGATATTAATAAATACAAACCAGATCAGGAATATGATGGATTGAAGAAGTTCAATTTACACAACGGTTCGGGTGACCCATCGTTTATCAGGGAAAATGTTGACTATAAATTGCTTCGTTTGCTGGGGATAAAAGCACCGCGGACTGCTTATGCAAAAGTATTTTTAGATACTTCCTATCTCGGCTTATACCGAATTGTTGAGCAAATAGACAATACTTTTCTGGACGGCAATTTCGGAGATCATAATGGCAATTTGTATAAACAGCAAAGCAAAGGGACAGCAGGATATTCGCTGGAATGGTGGGGAAGTAACCAGGAACTGTATAATCAATCTGTTTCTCTGGAAAATCATCAAAACAAAAACGATTGGTCAGACTTCATCCATTTTTTGAATATCCTGAATAATACAACCGACGAGCAGTTTCGCGATTCAATACTCTCAGTTTTTGACGTGGACGAATATTTACAGGTACTTGCATTGGATGTCGCTTTAAATAATCTGGATTACTACGGAAACTCCGGTCGGAACTACTATTTGTATAACCACAACGGCAAATTTCATTGGCTTCCATGGGACTATAATTTAACCTGGATGGAAGATGAAGTATCAATCGATATTAATCCGGAGGATTATCCGGTTTTAACTAAAAGAATACTGCAAGTGCCAGAATTTTATGCCATGTTCCTGGGTAAATTTTGTCGGTTGAAAACATATCTTTCAGCTAGTTCGATCAGTGATTTAATCGTTACTGAAACTGAGATAATAGGCTCACTTCTGGAACAAGATCCTTCCCCTGATTATCCGTTCGAGGCCTTTCAAAAGAATTTGGATGAAGCCTGGCAACGGATTCCTGGCCTTAAACCTTTTGCTGCCATGCGATATGCTGATATTTCAAACACACTCGAAGCTTATCAGATTGATTGTACAACGGGAAATATGCCGCAGCAAAGCCAGAATCAATTTGAGCTATATCCTTTACCCGCTAAAGGCTATGTAAACATTGGCCGATTTCCAAATCAGGAGATAGCCGTTTCAATTGTAAACAGTGGCGGACAATTGTTAATTCGGACGACTTTGTTTGAAAAAGGGAAACTGGATATTTCATCTTTATCTTCCGGATGTTATGTGGTAAATGCTGTTTCAGGGGGAAAAGTATATTCAAAATTGCTTTTAGTCAGCCAATAACAAATCCGCTTGCATTTCAGCTTGGAACCTGAAATATAGATAAGAATTGTCAGTCTGAGAGATCACTTTTTCTTTTTCCTTTTCATCTATTACGGCCGGAAGTTTTTCATATCTTTAAACAAATTGAAAGCACCATGAAACTTCCGGAATTTGTAAGTTATGATGACTGGCTTCACCCTTATGCGCAGGTAATTAATGACCGGTTGCAGGCTGCCGCCGACTATGAAAAAAGGTTGCTAAATGGCCAGTCGCTGGCTGATTTTGCCCAGGGACACCGTTGGTTTGGACTGCATCATTCAGGCAAAGATTGGGTGATTCGCGAGTGGGCGCCCAATGCAACAGCTATTTTCCTGATCGGCGATTTCAATGGCTGGCAGGAGTCTGGTGAATATGCTTTTTTGTCGACTGGTTCGGGGAACTGGGAACTGATTCTTGCACCTGAAAAAATGAAACATGGCGATCTTTATGCCCTTTCGGTGCATTGGGACGGTGGACAGGGCAAGCGCATTCCGGCGTGGGCATTTCGTGCCGTTCAGGATGAATACACAAAAATATTTAACGCACAGGTCTGGGCCCCGGAGAAACCTTTTAAATGGAAGCATCCGAATTTCAGGAGAAAGCAGGAAGCGCCCCTGATTTACGAAGCGCATGTTGGCATGGCCGGAGAGGAACCCCGTGTTCACACGTACGAGGAGTTCAGAACACAGACTTTGCCGCGCATTCAGAAGGCAGGCTATAATACGATACAATTCATGGCCATTCCGGAACATCCTTACTATGGAAGTTTTGGGTATCATGTATCCAGCTTTTTTTCACCGTCATCACGATTTGGAACTCCGGAGGAATTAAAACAACTGGTTGATGAGGCGCATGGCATGGGCATCGCTGTGATTATGGACCTGGTTCATTCTCATGCTGTGAAAAATGAAGTGGAGGGGCTTGGCCGTTACGACGGAACTCGTTGGCAGTTTTTTCACGATGGAAGCAAGGGCGAGCATCCGGCCTGGGATTCGTATTGTTTCAATTACGGGAAGCCGGAAGTGGTACATTTCCTCCTTTCGAATATCCGCTACTGGCTCGAAGAATTTCAGTTCGACGGGTTCCGTTTTGATGGGGTAACCAGCATGTTGTATTTCGATCATGGCCTTGGAAAGGCGTTTACCAGTTACGATGATTATTTCAATGCTGGTCTCGATCAGGAAGCATTCACCTATTTTATACTGGCCAATAAGCTGATACACGAAATAAATCCAAAGGCCATTTCGGTGGCCGAGGAAATGAGTGGATTGCCAGGCCTGGCTACGCCACAAAAAATGGGCGGGTTAGGCTTCAATTACCGCATGGCGATGGGTGTTCCCGATTTCTGGATTAAGCTAATTAAAGAAGTTTCGGATGAGAAATGGGATGTTGGCCAGATATTCCATGAGTTAACCTCGAAACGACTGGATGAAAAAGTGGTGAGTTATGCCGAGTCGCACGATCAGGCGCTTGTTGGTGACCAGACTATCATCTTCAGGCTGATTGACAAGGAAATGTATTTCAGTATGCGGAAGGACCAGCCCAATTTATTGGTTGACCGCGGAATGGCTTTGCATAAGATGATCCGACTGGCAACTTTGAGTTGTTCCGGTGGCGCTTACCTGAATTTCATGGGTAACGAATTCGGGCATCCGGAGTGGATTGATTTTCCGAGGGACGGAAACAACTGGTCTTATGAACATGCCAGACGCATTTGGAGTTTGGCCGACAATGCCGAGTTGCGTTACCAGTGGTTGGCCGATTTTGATCGCGACATGATACGCCTTGTAAAAGCAGAGCAAATCATCGATATTCCTGAAGTAAATTGGGTATATGACCATAAGGGGAACCAGATTTTGGTGTATTCTCGTGGCGATTTCCTGTTTGTTTTCAATTTCAACCCTAGCGAATCATTTGCCGGATATGGCATTCCGATGTCGCCATCTAAATATAAAATTGTGTTGAATACCGACGATATACGTTACGGTGGTCAAAATCGGGTTGATGCTAGCCTGATTTATTCAACCATGGCTGATGGAGGCCAAAGCAGTCAGCACTACCTGAGGTTATATTTGCCGGCCCGAACAGCATTGGTGCTGGAGCGGCTGAGTTTAAAGAAATAATGCATGTCGTTTTTTACTGAAATAAAAATACCGGAATTACCTTTTAAGCTTGATTATTCGGGAGGTATGATGCTGATGGGCTCCTGCTTCTCTGAAAATATCGGGCAGAAATTGCTCGACCTGAAGTTCAGGATTGACATGAATCCTTTTGGCATTTTGTATAATCCGGAATCGATAGCCAACAGCCTGCAAATATTGATGGAAAAGCGACTCTTTGTGTCGGAAGATTTGTTTTTTGATCAGGGCACATGGAATAGTTTTCATCATCACAGCCGTTTTTCTGATGTTGATCGCGAAATAGCTCTGGCAAATATGAACGAGCGAATTTCGGCTTCGCATGAATTCCTGAAAAATGTCGATTTTTTAGTCGTCACATTCGGAACGGCGTGGGTTTACGAATTGAGGCAAACCGGGCAGGTGGTGTCGAATTGTCACAAAATTCCGGCAAGCAAGTTCAAGCGGTTTCGGCTTGGTGTTTTTGAGGTGGTTGAAAAGTGGCGCGAATTACTCGAAACGCTTTGGCAATTTAATCCGAAACTGAAGGTTTTATTTACGGTCAGCCCGATTCGCCATTGGAAAGACGGAGCCGTGGAAAACCAACTAAGCAAATCGACACTGTTGCTGGCTGTCGATCAGCTTCGGCGTGGCTTTGGCAAAAAGCAAATCAGCTATTTTCCTTCGTATGAAATTGTAATGGACGAATTGCGCGACTATCGGTTTTATGCCGAAGATATGTTGCACCTCAGTTCTGTAGCGGTCGATCATATCTTTATGAAGTTTGAGCAAGCGGTTATTGCTCCTGAAGCATCAAAAACTGCGGGTCAGGTCTTAAAAATTATTCGTGCCATGCAACACCGGCCATTTAATAAGCAATCGGACGAGTACCGAAAATTTCTGAATGCAAGTATTGAAGAAATTGAGCGGCTCGAAAAAGCAAATCCGTTGCTCGATTTTCGGGTTGAGAAAACTCATTTTACCAACGAACTTAACCAAATCGGATGAAGGTGCTGATGTTTGGCTGGGAATTTCCGCCCCACATATCGGGCGGTTTGGGCACGGCCTGTTTCGGGCTGGCAAAAAATCTTGCAGCGCTCAATGTTGAAGTTATTTTTGTGGTTCCGAGATTATGGGGCGACGAAGAC
>JAEWME010000456.1 GCA_023393265.1 Bacteroidota bacterium
GACTTATTGCACCCAATGGCGATACACTTGCAATTGGTGCCTATGAGCATAGCGATTTTGTGCAACGGTCTTCTGTTTTCAACAGGCCAAACCGGAAAGGAATCAGAAGTAAGTTTCCGGGGAAACAAACTGTTTTCTTTGAATCAGGATTTGTTACGGAAGGAATTACCCTGAAGGATGAATTCTTGAAATTACCTGATCTATTTATCTATTGTGGAAATCAGCCGTTCGGAACCATGCAAAACCTGGCCTGGAGTATTTCTGAACAAAATCAGGCAAGAAGGGATACCGATACCAATTACTATTGGAGTTCATTTCAGGATTTCAGGACGGCATTCAGCTTTAAATATTTAACCGGGCAATTACAGGTTTTGGATGAAATACAACCTGCAATCCCACTTCAGACAGTTTTGATTGGTCCCGGATATTGTATTCCGGGCGATTGGCTGAGCACCGGCGACAATTGGCCAAAAACAATGGACGATGCTGCCCGCCAGATTTTTCAGCGAAAATACCGTGCCGGAATTTATGTGGCGCCATTTGTTGCACATGAGAAAAGTAAAGTTTTTCGCAACCATCCGCATTGGATATTGAAAGACTGGAACGATGATCCGGTTGTTTTGGATGAGGATGCCGATGGCAGGCTTTATGCGCTGGATGCAAGCAGCGAAGATGTTAAAGATTACATCTCCAAAATTTTCAGGAACTTCAGGAAAATGGGGTATACATATTATGAGCTCGATTATCTGGACTTTGGGCTCAAGGATGTTCAGGATTTTAAACATGTAAAAAAAGGAAAAACTTCGGTTCAGTATTTTCGGGAGGTGATGGACATTATACGCGATGAAGTGGGGGCTGGCAGTTTTATTACAGCCAACAAGGCACCGTATGCACCGCTGATCGGGTATGTTGACGCCATGCGCATCGACGGCGATCAGTCGTGGAAATGGGACAGGCAAACACTTCATATCTTCAGCGAAAGCTACAACACCCAGTATTTTAACAATGTCTTTTGGCAAAACGACCCGGATGTGGTTTTTCTGCGGAATTATAAAAGCGATTTTTCAAATGAAGAACAGAAGAGCCTCGCTTTTTGGGTAGGAATGACAGGGGGCGCCATCGGCATTTCTGATAATTTCAAACTGTTCGACAGTAACAAACTTCAGCTCTGGCGCTTTCTCGAACCGGTGAAACGACCGCGGGCAGCAACACTTCCGTTTTGGGGATATAATGTTGTTAACAAGGTGGTTGTGCGAAATTATCCGGAATTGAATGCCTGGGGTGTTTTAGTTTTAAATGACGGCGATGAGGCTGTTTCTGAGACTTACCTGGTGCAGGATATCACTGGTCAGCGCGACGGATGGGTGTATTTCTGGGATGCAGGTTTTTCGATGGGGCTTGGCTCTCTGAGTAAAATAGTAGTTTCACTGAATCCGCACGATTCGAAACTCTTTTATATTTCTTCTTCGCGAGAGAACCCAGCGCTGAATCATAGTCTTGCCGGGAAAGAATTCACAATTGACTGATTCAGAACATCTCTGTTTTCCACCGTCTCAAATCTTTCGATAAAATTGGCTGCGTCACTGCATTTTTCTAATTTCACGCTTTTAATTTTATTCGGATGGATATTCCAAAACTTACGGTTAATACGCCCGTCGAAATGCTCGGACATTACCTCAAAAATACAATGGTTGAGCATCTGGGAATTCAGTTTACAGCTTATGGCGAAGGTTGGGTTGAGGCTACTATGCCGGTTGATCACCGTACCTTCCGCCCGGGAAACATCTTACATGGAGGAGCTAACCTGGCTTTGGCCGAAACAATTGCCGGCTTCGGATCGATGTTGCTGGTCGACATTCAGGAATACGATATTCGCGGTATACAGGTAAGCGCAAATCATACTGGAAAGGCTGAAAGTGGACCGGTTGTTGCAAGGGCTGAAGCTTTGCATTTAGGAAAGAGAACGCATGTTTGGAATGTCGATATTCGCTCAGGAGAAGGGAAGCTTTTGTCGACTTCGCGGGTGACCAATATGATTGTAAAGCGGAATGGAAAATAATTCGTACATCGCAGAAACGCTCGATCAACTGATTGAACGAAAGATTGCTTTTGCCTGCTGGTACCATCCGAAAGAAGCAAAGCTCGGTTTGGTGGTTGGCGACGAATCTGACGTCATTTTTTACGACTGGTTCGACCAGCTAAATGGTAAAGAGGGTTTTGTTTTTGCACCGTTTAGAATCGCCGAAAACAATCCCGTGATTTTACTTCGACCCAAAGTTTCGTTTGATAATTTCAATTCAGAGAGTACCCTGAATCTCGACGAGTTTGTGCCTTTTACTTCAGGCTCGAAAGGTGGAGAAGCCGTTGCCGGATCAAAAGAAGAATACCTCGAACTTATCCAGCAAACGGTTGACACGATCAGGGAAGGAGCACTTTCGAAAGTCATCATGTCGCGTCAAATTCCTGTTCGGCATCCACGAACGTCGCTTGGAGCCATGTTGCTGCAGTTACATTATTTTACGCCAAACGCGTTTACCTACCTGGTAAACCTGCCGGTTGCAGGTACGTGGATGGGGGCCACTCCTGAAGTTTTGGTTAAAGGTGGTGGAGCATTTTTTGAAACAGTTTCGCTGGCTGGAACACAGGTGCGGAAATGGGATGGCGAGGAGTATTTCTGGAGTACAAAAGATATTGAAGAACAAGCTTTTGTGTCGAGGTACATGCTCGATGTTTTCTTTAATTTTGATATCCATAAATATAAAACAACTGGTCCTGAAACGCTTGAAAGCGGGAAGGTTGCACACCTGAAAACGTCTTTCTTTTTTCCGGCTGAAAAAATCGAAAATCAACTGGGTAGTTTTGTGGCCGAGTTGCACCCGACACCTGCTGTTTGCGGTTTGCCGAAGGATTTGGCTCAGGAATACATAGCAAAGGCCGAACCCTACGACCGGCGATATTACACAGGTTATCTCGGTCCCTGGCGGCTAAATGGTGAGGTTTCTCTTTTTGTCAATTTGAGGTGCATGGAAATTTTGCCCGAAGAATATATCTTGTATGCGGGTGGCGGAATCACTGCGCGATCTGTTCCGGAAAAAGAATGGGACGAAACCAATCAGAAGGCAAGAACGTTATTATCCGTTATTCAAACCGATATTGAATGATTTCAACGAAGAAACAGGCACGCCAACTGGTTGCATTGCTCCTGAAAAAGGGTATCACCGACGTAGTGATTTCGCCCGGAAGCCGCAATGCACCAATGATCCATACATTTTTTGGCACTCCTGAATTTGCTTGTCGCAATATAGTTGATGAACGAAGTGCTGCCTATTTCGCACTTGGCTTATCGCTGGCCAAAAGAAAACCTGTTGTTATTGTTTGTACTTCGGGAACGGCCAGCCTGAATTATGCGCCTGCTGTTGCCGAAGCATTCTACCAGAATATACCGCTGATCGTGATCACGGCCGACCGGCCCGATTACTGGATCGACCAAGCCGAAAGCCAGTGTATTCGTCAGGAAGGAATATACCGGAATTTTGTCAGGAAAGAAGTTAGTTTGCCTTTGGGCGAGTCGGAAAAAGAACTTTGGTTTGCATCCCGGCAAATAAATGAATGCCTGAATCTGGCTGTTTCTGGAACTCCGGCACCGGTTCATATCAATATTCCACTCGAAGAACCGCTGCACGATTTAATTAATGAAGAACTTCCGGAGGTTAAAGAAATCGGAATGGGAGCAACTAAACCGGTTATTTCTAAAGATGAAGTTCTTTTATTATCTGAAGCAATTAAACGGGCTTCAAAAATCCTGGTACTTGCCGGTCAAATGAACCCAAGCCAGGCACTCGAAAGCGCCTTATCCGCATTCGTTGAAAGAACCGGTGCGGTGGTTTTGCATGAGCATTTGTCGAATTTGTCTGATCCTGCATTTTGTGGAAGTATCGATGTCCTGATGGCTGCTATTCTGGAAGAAAATTCCGAAGATTATCAGCCTGATTTGCTGATTACGATAGGCGGTCAGTTTGTATCCAAGTCGCTTAAGCAATTTCTCCGGAAAAATAAGCCAGGCGAACACTGGCATATCAGTTTGGGCGGCGAACATTTCGACACTTATCAGTCGCTGACCAAAGTCGTACAGGCCGAAGCCGCCGATTTTTTTACAGCACTTGCTGACCGGGAAGTACAAGCCAATTCGGGCTATCTGCAACTTTGGAAAAGCAAAGAAAAGCGGGTAAATCAGCTTCGGAACCAGTTTGTAGCACAAGTCGTTTTTTCCGACCTGAAAGCTTTTGAGTTGATTGGTAAAAATATTCCTGAAAATTCGGTTGTTCATCTCGGGAATAGTTCGCCGGTTCGGTACTCCCTTATTCATGAAAGAGTAAAAAAGGCTGAATATTACAGCAATCGCGGCACTGCTGGAATTGATGGGTGCCTGTCGTCTGCTGTTGGTTTTGCCAGCGAATCAGACCGGATAAACACGGTGATTGTTGGCGACCTTTCGTTTTTCTACGACTCGAATGCGCTGTGGAACAAATATATTGGAGCGAATCTGCGTGTCATAGTCATCAACAATGGCGGTGGAAATATTTTCAGCATGATTAAAGGTCCGGGCGAAACGCCTGCTTTTCAGGAGCATTTTTTTACAGGCAATTCGCATAAAGCCGAAGGATTGGCGAGAGCATTTGGCCTGGAATACTTTTCTGCGAGCAACGAAGATGAGTTGGCTCAAGCTTTATCTGGTTTTTATTCAACCGATCAGAAAGCCGCTGTGCTTGAAATATTTACTGATGCGGAGGTGAATGTAAAAGCATTTCGGGAATTATTTAAAGAAGCAAAGAAGTAAAACTTAAATACAATGACAGTAAAACGTAATTGGGAAACCATTAAAGAATACGAAGACATCTTTTTCGATTACTTCGACGGAATTGGCAAAATCACGATCAATCGCGAGCGTTACCGCAACGCTTTTCGGCCCACTACAGTGAACGAAATCAGCGAGGCTTTGCGTATATGCCGCGAAGATCAGCGCATCAACGTAATCGTTCTGACAGGTGCTGGTGATAAGGCTTTTTGCTCGGGCGGAGACCAAACAGTGAAAGGCGTTGGCGGTTACATCGATAAAAATGGTATTCCGCGACTGAATATTCTCGAAGTGCAGAAGCAAATTCGCTCGATGCCAAAACCGGTGATTGCCATGGTGAATGGCTATGCCATTGGTGGCGGACACGTGTTACACGTGGTTTGCGACATCAGCATTGCCAGCGAAAATGCCATCTTCGGTCAAACCGGTCCCAAAGTGGGTAGTTTCGATGCCGGATTGGGTTCATCTTATTTGGCCAGCATCGTTGGGCAGAAAAAAGCCCGCGAAATCTGGTTTATGTGCCGCCAGTATTCGGCCGCCGAAGCACTGGAGATGGGTTTGGTCAACAAAGTGGTCCCGTTCGATCAGTTGGAAGATGAGATGGTCGCCTGGGCGCAGAAGATGCAGGAACACAGTCCGCTGGCCTTGCGAATGCTGAAACTTGGACTAAATGCCGAGCTCGATGGACAAATTGGTATTCAGGAATTTGCCGGCAATGCAACCTTGCTGTATTATTTGACCGAAGAAGCGCAGGAAGGCAAACATGCGTTTCTCGAAAAGCGAAAACCTGACTTCAAAAAATATCCGAAATTCCCATAGTATCAATGTTTTGTGTGGGTAACACTTTTGTTAGTAACACTTTTGTTAGTAACGATTTTGTTACTTATATTTGTTGGCAAAAAGCAAGTTATGGAAACGCCTTTTGTCTTTGGAAAGCTCGCCGTTGAGCAAAACTTTACCAACAGGGAACAAGAGCAACTTCGGTTATCCCGGAATTTTTCAGGATTGATAAATACCATTCTGATTTCGCCACGGCGTTGGGGAAAGTCATCACTGGTACAACAGGCTGCCACAAAAGCAATGGCTCAGGACGAAACGCTTAAGTTCTGTTTTCTGGATGCTTTTAATATCAGGACTGAAGAGCAGTTCTATCAGGTTTTAGCCAGTGAATTACTAAAGTTATCTGCAACAAAACTGGAACAGCTTTTCGATAATGCAAAGCGTTGGTTTGGGGCTTTGCTCCCGAAAATATCATTTAATCCCGGAAATCAGGAGGAAATATCTTTGAGCTTCGACTGGAAAGAAGTGGAGAAACGTCCGGACATTATTTTAAACATGGCTGAATCGGTTGCCGCTGAAAATGGCTGGAGACTGGTGGTTTGTATCGACGAATTTCAGAACATTGCCACTTTCGATAATCAGTTGGCCTTTCAGAAAAAGCTGCGTTCTCAATGGCAGAAGCATCAGCATGTTGCTTATTGTTTGTATGGAAGCAAGCGACACATGTTAATGGATGTTTTTACCCGTTCGTCGATGCCGTTTTATAAGTTTGGCGACATCCTTTTTTTAAAGAAAATTTCGAAAGAAAACTGGATCCCTTTTATTTGTGAGCGCTTTGCAGATACTCAAAAACTTATTTCGGAAGCAGATGCAGCTTTAATTGCTGATCTTGCAGAATGTCATCCCTATTATGTGCAACAACTGGCACAGCAAACCTGGCTGAGAACTGAGGGCAAAGCTTCGGATGCGATTGTTCACGAGTCTCACGAAAGTATTGTGGCACAATTGAGTTTGCTTTTCCAGTCGAAAACGGAGGAACTGTCGACCCCTCAGGTTAATTTTATCAAGGCATTGCTTGATGGGGTGGAGAAGTTCAGTGCAAAAGATGTGTTGGATGAATACAAACTTGGATCGTCGGCAAATGTAGTAAGGGTTAAAAAAGCACTTGAAAGTAAAGAGATCATCGATATTCAACTTGGCAATATCATGTTGCTGGATCCGATGTATAAAAGTTGGTTGAAAACTTATTATTTCAAGAATTAAATATGGCATCATTAAAAAGTTGGGTGAAAGCGGCGCGGTTGAGAACATTGCCATTGGCTGTTTCAGGAATATTGATGGGTGCGGCGCTGGCTGCCCTCGATGAAAGTTTTAGTCTGAAAATTACTGCTTTGGCGGTTGTTACGGCTTTGTTTATCCAGATATTTTCGAATTTTGCCAACGATTACGGCGATTTTCAAAAAGGAACCGATAACGACAAACGTGTGGGGCCGAAGCGAACTGTTCAGGGAGGCGAAATTTCTCCCGGGCAAATGCGCATTGGAATGATTGTGCTGGCATTATTAAGTCTGACTTCTGGTGTCTGGCTGGTGGTGGAAGGCACCAAAGGACTTTCGCTTGGGTTTTTCGCTATTTATATTGCGCTGGGGATTCTGGCATTGATTGCCGCTTTTAAATATACCGCCGGAAGTAATCCGTACGGTTATGCCGGCTTGGGCGACCTTGCAGTCTTTTTGTTTTTTGGGCTTTTGCCGGTGGTGGGTGCTTATTTTCTGAATACACACCAGATGAACGAGCTTGTTTTTCTCCCGGCACTGTCCATTGGATTTTTCAGTACAGGTGTTTTAAACCTGAACAACATGCGCGATGTGGAGAACGATCGCAATTCAGGAAAAAATACGATGATTGTCAGAATGGGTAGTGCAACCGGAAAAGTTTATCACACACTCCTGATTTCAGGAGGAATCGTTGCCGCGGTGGTTTTTTCTTTTCTGAATTTCAAATCAGGATTTCAATGGCTTTTCCTGATTTCAATTCCGCTGTTTCTGCGTGATTTGGTGCAGATTAACCGGGTATTGGAGCCCCACCAGTTCGATCCGTTTTTGAAAAAATTATCCCTTACAACATTACTTTTTACAGTACTGTTTGGCCTGGGAGTATTCCTGATTTGAGATTAACGATCAACGATTGCAGATTTACAATTTTTGCTTCTGCAATCGTTGATCGTTAAATGTATCTGCAATTTTAGTGCGAATCAATTTTTGCGCCGAATGCCAGGTCGCCCGCGTCGCCTAATCCGGGAACGATGTACGACATCGAAGTCATTTCTTCATCTACTGCGCCAATCCACAATGTTACATTATCAGCAGTGATGTGTTTAACTACATGTTCCACACCCTGTTTGCTGGCTATTACAGCCACGAGATGTATGTGGCGCGGCGTTCCTTTTTGCAACATGGCGTGGTAACCAATTTCCATCGATGCACCCGAGGCAAGCATGGGGTCGGAAAGAATCAGGTCTTTACCGTCGAGCGATGGCGTTGCGAGGTATTCAAATTCGATGTGAAATTCGCCCGCCGAGTCGTATTTCCGATATGCTGAAATAAAGGCATTTTCCGCATGGTCGAAAACATTGAGCAAGCCTTGTTGAACGGGAAGCCCGGCGCGCAGGATGGTAGCCAGGACAGGTTGTTGGGCGAGTGTCGGAACTTTTGCTATTCCGAGCGGGGTTTTAACATCCGTCAACTGAAAGTCCATCACTTTACTGATTTCGTATGCAAAAATTTCGCCGAGGCGTTGTAGGTTTCTCCTGAAACGCATGGGATCTTTTTGAACAACTTCGTCTCTGATTTCTGCAATGAACTGATTGAAAACGGAATTGCTTTCCCCTATGATATTTACATTCATGATTGAAAAAGTTTCGGCGAAAGTATAAAAAAATAGCTAACGAAAAGAATGCTTTACAATATGCTGAAGCCGTGCTTTCTCAATTTTTTGGAAACCGAAAGAGGTGGGGTAGCCTGTTTTGGTGAACCGGGAAATATGATTTGGCTGTTTCTCCAATTTCTTCGCAAAAAGGAACACCTTGCCCCGGATTCAATCCTTCTGCGTCGATGATTATTTTTGTTTCGGCATTCTTGCTTAAATCAAACCTTCGTCGGCGAAGCTAAAGTAGGCATCATTTGCAATAATCAGGTGATCGAGCACCGGAATATCCATGTGTTTCCCGGCTTCTTTTATTTTGCGGGTAATATCCTTGTCAGCTTCGCTCGGGTTTAAATTTCCTGATGGATGGTTATGGCACAGAATGATTGAGCAGGCAAGCTTATCGAGTGCCGTTTTCAGGATGATCCTCACATCGATAATTGTACCGGTGAGACCGCCCTGGCTGACCATCATTTTGTCGAGTACCAGGTTGTTGCGATTCAGGAAAAGAACCCAGAATTCTTCGTGAGGCAAATCGCTCAACAATGGTTTGAAGATCCGGGCCGCATCGGAGCTGGTATTTATTTTGGGTTTTTCCTGAGGTTCAGAGTCCTTCCTTCTTCGCCCGAGTTCCATTGCTGCAGCGATGGTAATGGCTTTAGCCGGACCAATTCCCTTAAACTTCTGCAAATCGGTGATGTTTTTCTTGCCTAGTTCATTCAGGTTATGGTTCACCGATGAGAGAATTCTTCTTGATACTTCCACTGCCGATTCGTCCATGTTTCCTGAACCAATGAGGATGGCAATCAATTCGGCTTCGGTCAGCGAGCGGATTCCTTTGGCGAGCATTTTTTCCCGGGGCCTGTCTTCCACTGCCCATTGTTTAATGCTGAGTTTCTTGTACATAGTAGGTGGATATAAATAACTAAGTTAAGAAACTTAATGCAATATGTCAATATCCTATTTCAGGGGCATTGGCCTTTATTCTGAAAAAATTTCAGTTTTATATATATAAATTACATGCAATTCCGTAGAAAAACAGGGTTTCTATCAACCTGACACGATTCTGTGTGAGTTATTTTATATCCAACATTTTGATTTAAACTTTAGGGAGCGACCACGGCCGACGGTATTGCGGAACAATGTAGTTGTTTGCCTTTTCAGAATTGGCAAATCTACCTTTCGTTTCGTCCCAAATCAGGTAATGCTCACCTGACCGAACGGCAATATTTGCACAATGAGCGGCAACCGCTACGGTGCGGCCTATTTCAGGGGTGCAGACAGGATTCTTCCTTGACTTGACGCAATCGATAAAATTTTTGGCGTGTTCCTGATGATTTTCTGTTCCTTTTCCTTGCTCAGGCTCTGTTTTGTTGATCTTTTTCTCCTCATCCCGAGCCGGAATAATCCGGTACCCGCCGCGGTCGGCCAAAATGGTACCCAGATCGCCAACGAATTCGATGCCGTACATTTTGTCCCATGGCCCGTTTTGAATACCTGCAGTGTGTTGCCAGGTAATCTGGTAATCGTCCATCTCAAAAATGACGGACATGGTGTCGAAAGTTTCGTGATTGTGGTCCTTAAAAGAAAGGTTTGCTCCGGAAGCCATTATTTTTCTGGGTGGTGTTTTTACGTCCTTAGCCCAAAGCGCCATGTCAATCAGGTGAACACCCCAATCGGTAACAAGTCCTCCGCCATAGTCCCAAAACATTCGCCATGATCCATGAAAGCGTGTCGGATTAAAAGGCCTTTTGGGCGCTGGTCCTAACCACATCTCGAAGTCGACACCCTTCGGAACGGCGGTATCAGCTACAAGCGGCATCCCAATTCCATAGTTAAAATTACCCCAAATATTTACTTTCCGAAGCGTACCGATTTTACCGGATTTAATCATCTGATTAATTGTGTTCCAGTGGCTGCCACTTCGTTGCTGCTGCCCGACTTGCACAATTCGGTTGTATCGTTTGGCAGCCTTTACCATCAGGTTACATTCTTCTATACTATTTGCCATGGGCTTTTCGACATATACGTCAAGCCCCGCCTCGCATGCGTTTACCATTGGCAGACAATGCCAGTGGTCGGGCGTCCCAATGATCACAGCATGGATGTCCTTATTTTCAAGAAGTTTCCGGTAGTCGCCATACAACTTCGGGCTTTGGTTATGGCTTTTCCTGATTTCTGCCGCTTTTTCCTCAAGTACTTTCTGGTCGATATCGCAAAGGCCAAGGCACTTTACTCCAGGTATATTAAGATGATTTTGAAGGTCACCAAAACCCATATTCCGGCATCCGATGAGCGCCACATTTATTTGATCACTCGGTGCAACGGCCTTGTTGTTTGCGTTAACTATCCAGGGTAAACTGCCGGCTAGACTGATGCCAGTTCCTGCAGCAAGGGAGTTTCTGATGAAAGTTCTTCTGTCAGTTGTCATAGTTGTTGGTTTAGTTGGTTAAAGAGGTTTAAATATAGTCGATTTTTCAATTTTTTATCCTGATAAATTTTAGGTTAGCGGTAACATATATTGATTGTGAAATGGCAGATTTAAGATTCAAATTATCAGCATAAAACAAGCCACCCGGAGAAGCAGTCACTTGCTATGCTCCGGGTGGCAACACTTAATTGAGTTGGTTTTTGTCCCGTTCGGGAAACGTTGCGAAAAGGCTTATTACATGCCGAATCCTTCCATCGATTTCTCTAATTCTTCGGCTTGTTGTATAAACTGATTGACTGTTAATTCCTTGAAATAAATAAGTCCGTGGGTTGCCCTAACCAGTGGTTTCTCATGTTCGTAAAAGAAGTCTTTGCCGAGTAACAACTGAATTTGCTTCAATTGTTCCATCCAGGTACGCTGAGTAAGTTGACTAAATTTCCCGTCGAGTTGGTAGCTTGGGAATGAGGCATTTACCTGGCTTAAATAGCATTCGGTGAATGAAGCATCAAGAATTGCCAGCGCATTTAGCGATACAGGTGCAATCACTTCCACGTCCGAGGGGTGGTAG
Source organism: Bacteroidota bacterium (assembly GCA_023393265.1). Classification (GTDB taxonomy): domain Bacteria; phylum Bacteroidota; class Bacteroidia; order Bacteroidales; family Prolixibacteraceae; genus Aquipluma. The sequence continues at coordinate 11,560 of JAEWME010000456.1, forward strand.
CGGAACCACACATTTCGGTATCCCACAATCCGAAGTTTCGAGAGGTCTTCTTCTTTTTGCCATTCTTTAACCGCCGCGGCAATAGCTTTCAATACTTTGTAATGGGTGTCCGGACCACTTCCTTCGGGATCCATTGCCAGGCTAATTACTGTTGGTTTGTATTTTCTAAATTCTTCGAGAATGGGCAGAACGTCGCGACTTGTATCAGGCTGCTCTGTGAAAACATCGCCCTGGTAAAACCCAAGTCGCAGGTGGTGAACATTTTTCACCCGAACACCAAAGTGGGCCCAAACCAGTTCTTCTTCCATTTCCCTGATCATGCCTTTCAATTTCTGAATTTTTGGCGGGTTTTTACTTCCGTCGTAGCTTCCTTTCAGGTCTGCAAGTGTTTCGTTGATGACGCTAACAAGTTGCTGTTCGTTTTTTATGTTCCAAATCTCAACAAGCGCGCGAACAACTCTGTGACAAACGCCTCTGCGTTTTTCATTCTCGTCGTTAGCGGCAACACTGTCGAGGTAATGGTAGATATCTTTATCCCATTTGTATTTGTATCCTTCCTGAAAGAAATCGGGGAATTTGAGCATTTCAATTCGTCCCTGTTCAATTAGTTTCAGTGTATCTGAAAGAAGATCAATTACATACTGATTAATTACGGCAGTAAATCCAGATGTGGCTACCGAAAAGTGAAAATCATTACTGGCATCGCGTAACTGCCTGTTAATGTGCGGCATTATGCCAAGCATGATGTCATCGTGGTGCGGACCGGTATGATAAAATACCTGGTTCGACTCTTTCTCCATGCCTTTGTTAAATTTGGCTGTGATTGAGTCGATGACAGAGGAAACTGTTTTTTCATTCAGGTTAGGAATCATGCTACAATATTTATCGGCTTTCAGGTCCTCTATTGTAATCCGGTGCCCGAATTTGTTGATTTTACCACACAGATCAATCACGGCACGCTCTGTTTTCTGATGAGTCCAGGGCCCCGTCTTGTAGTACTTTTCAACACTGTCGTTGAGTTTTACTGCCGCACCGGTTGTGATGTAAAAGCGGCTGTTCGGCAATTCTTGAAGACAACTAGCGGGATACTGGTTTGAAGGCGCATTCTCGAGCGCGTCTTTAATGACATCGGCTTTTGCTTCTCCGGCGGCAAAAACGATGGCTGCAACCTTCGGATTATAAGTAATAGTTTCCAGCCCGATGGTTATGACAAGACGGTGGCGCGATACTTCTATTCCTCCCAGGTCACCGGCAGCAACAGCCTGTGTTTCGAAATTTGTAGCAGTAAGTCGCGTTGTCGAGTAATGATCTGTCCCTCGTGTATTGAAAGCGATGTGCCCGTCGGGGCCAATGCTGCCCAGCCAGAATCCGATGCCTCCCAATGCGCGGACCTTCTTCTCGAATTCGGTGCACCAGTTATCAATCAGTAAAATTGATTTCTGCTGAATCTTTTCCTGAGGTGTTTTGCTTCGCGGAACCGTAGAGAAAGGTCGATGGTTAAACCCGGAAAAACTTCTTCGAACGGTTTTCCTTCCGCCAATTCAATTTCATCGGAATTGATCAGTAATGCTTTTTTCGGGTCAAGACCAAATCCCTTGATGTAATATTTTTGCACATAATTGCAGAAGCTGTTGTGTTGGGTCGAAGAAATGGGATAGAACTCATCGGTTTGGACGAACTGTAATCCACTCAAGTCTGGTTTCTTAACGCCATTAAGACCGTATGCAGCAAGCAAATCCTGTCCTTTTTTGTTGTCCCAGTTTTCAAGGAAGAAGTGGGTATACTTAATAAAATACTCGGATGTTTTACCTGTTGGAAGGCTGATTACACCATTCGGGTTTTGCGATACCCATTCGAGGAATCGCAAAGATGCCAGCATTCCCAGCTTTGGAAAATTTTCAACTGTGATGTAAGGCATTTTAGTACTCATCTGGTCGATTTCTGCCTGTTGCAGAAAAACTCTTTCAACCGGAGTGAATTGAGTTGTTTTCATTTTCATTTTAATTAAATGATTGAACAATTTTATTTTTTGTCGAGAACATGTTCGAGTAATAATGATGCAACGCCTTGTATGCCAGCCTGATTTCCTAGTTCTGATACTTTTATTTCAATTTCATTTCCAAGGTCGGGCAGGCAAAAACTATGAATTGCCTGTTGAATAGGAGGCAGGATAAATTGATTCGCTTCCGAAATGCGGCCTCCAATGATGATCAATTCAGGATTGAAAATCTGGATGAGGTAAGCAAAGCCTTTTCCAAGCCAGTGTCCCACGCTTGCAAGCAGCGAAATAGAATACTGGTCGCCCATCGTTGCTGCCTGAACGACATGACGTATTTCTATTTTTTCCGGATCGTTGTTGCAGAGTTCGCCCAAAAATGATGAGCGACCCGATTGCATACCTTCTTTTGCCATTCTCACAATAGCAGTTCCTGAAGCAATGGTCTCGAGGCATCCTTGTTTGCCGCATTTGCAAAGAATTCCGTTATCAACCATCGGCAGGTGTCCAAATTCTCCGGCAAACCCGTCACGCCCTTTGTATAGTTTGCCATTAACAATGATTCCAAGACCAACCCCCCAGTCGAGGTGAATGGCCAACACATTCCGTTTCGAACGCGCCACCCCAAACCGAAGTTCGGCATAGGCGCGCGCCTTGGCATCGTTTTCAATAAGCACTTCCATCCCCAGTTTTTCGGCAAATAATTCAGCCACCGGGCGGTTGGAAACCATATATGTTTTGTTGATTCCTGTTTCCGAATCGACCATGCCTGGCATTTCAATACCAACACCTATAATTTTCTCTTTCCTGATATGCTGGGATGCAATTACATTTTCTGTAAATGTAACAATGGGGTCAATGATTGATGTTCCGTGTGATATGGTATGAGTCAGGGTGTTGTCATCAACAACTTTTCTATTTTTTGCATTGAAGATTGAAACTGAAGTCTTATAAATATTGATAGAAATACCAATGATGTAAAAAGCGTCTTCACGGTTTCCATAAAGATTTGGTCTTCTTCCTCCGCTCGAGTTGCCTGGGCCTAGTTCCTCAACCAGATTTTCTGCCATAAGCTCGTTTAAGAGACTGGTTATCTTTGGGGTGCTTAGTTTGATGTATTTACCCAAATCAAGGTTTGTCATTGCCCCATAGAGGAATAAGTGCTTGATAATTAATTTTTTATGTGAACTCCTTTTAAGCTCAACAACGTTCATATCTTCCTGAACAGCATCGATTAAAGAGGAAAAAGTCATAACCATGGTGCTGAATTTGTAGGACAAAGTTATTTTAATAATTTCCTAAAACTAAAAAACTTACATTAAAAAATTAAAAAGTATTCGATGTTTGATAATATTTTTTTATATCTCAGGAAATTAACAATCACTATTTAGTTTTTGTTGCTAAATCTTTTTCACTATCTCAATCTGGTTATTTGAAGTCGGCATTACCGTCTGAAGATGAGGTGTCGTATAAAGTGAAAAGCGGTGTGTCACCACCGCTTTTCACTAAACAAACAACTAAAATTACCTTACGAACTTTGCGTTTACCAAAAACCAATCAACCCAAATAAGTTCAAAAAATTAATTGTGCAAAGTCTGTTTTAGTTACGGCATTTTAAAACAGTAGGTTTCAATATTTATCTATGATTTAAGAATTATTTGCAGCCTTAAATTAATAAGACCGATACCTGCTTCATTAAAGGATATTCATTGTTCTCATGAGTTTTCTTTCGATTGTCAATTAAATATTTATGTTTAATTTAACGAATACGAAAATTTCTGTGTTTTCTGTTGTGTTTGACGTTTTTTCAATCATGAACAATATACAAATTGCTGCGTTTTCATGATAACCAGATCCGTGTGGCCGATCACTTTTTACAATTAGATCCGTGTTTTTTTAGAAAACTAGGTGATGCGGGAAAGAAAGTATATTTTTTGGGTGAAAAATGGGTAAATTCCGACAGGGTTGTTAGCCAAAATTTGAAGATAATCTGTCCGGTCGGTACAAAAAAATACCTATCTTGTATACGATTTTGAACACTGGATCATCTGGTGTTTTGCGAGTGAAAAAAGGGAAATTAATTGATACATAATTATAGGGTGTTGCTGCTCTTAATATGATTATTGGCACAACCTCATTATGACATAACCATAATTTGGTATGCAAGTAAGTTTTTTATGAAAAATGGCAGGCCAATTATTCATGATGTAAAGTCAAGAGCATTGTATCTTGAAAAAATAATCGATGATGACAATGAATTGGTGTCTGACGAAGACTCCATTCTTAGCGAAGAAGAATATCGCAACATCATTGAATTATCTTCTGTTGGCATTTTTATAGGTGACAGAAACGGCAAGATCATTAGTTGGAATGGGGCCCTGGAAAAGCTGACGGGCGTTGAAAGCGAAGATGCCGTTGGGCATAAGATATGGGATGTCCTTTATAAACTGACCCCACTGGAATATAAAAATCCCGATTTTTTGATTGTTCTCGAAAACCGGCTTATGGCAAACATTCACGAGCGTCCGTTTTGGAAAAAACAAGTGGAAGAGCAACGTATGGCCGCCTTGAATGGATCAGAAATCACTGTTAAAATATCTTCGTTTGTTACTGCTTCACCAAACGGCAATTTGCTGGTGACAGTTGTGCGCGATATGAGTTCGCAGAAACAGGCTGAAAAGTCGCTGGCAGAGCAGATTGAGGCACTTTCAAAATTAAATCAGTTCTCAATCGAATTATCCCGAACTAAACTCGAGGATGACATGGAGGCCCTCATTACAAAAAGAATCAAAGAATTTACAGGAGCTTCAGGCGTTGTTTTCTCGGAATATGATCACGAAACCCGTACACTCACTCCCAAACACATGGAAATGGATTCAGGTGTTATGGAGGTTCTTGTCAGTTTGCTCGATAAGCATGTCCATAAAATTCACCTGACACTCACCGACTACATGTATTTTGAGTTGACTTCCAACCTGATTGTCGCCGGCAAGTCGTTAACTGAAGTTTCTTTGGGTGCTATACCTCAGTCTATTGGATCAACAGCTCAGGTTTTATTGATGGCTGACCGTTTTATCCGGATTGCCTTTTTAGTAGAAGGCAAGCTCTATGGGAATGCGTTGTTGTCGTTCGATAAAAATCGCCCAGATCCGCCGATGGAGATTTTGGAGAATTTTGTTTGCCTGGCTGCCGCATCACTTAGGCACAAGAGAGCTGAAGAAGCGCTCGTGAAAAGCGAGGAAATGCTTCGTACAGTGACAGACAACGCGGCAGACATCATCATGAAAGTTGATGAAGAAGGTACAATTTTATATGCCAGCAAAGGTTTGGGCGGATACAAGAAAGAAGACGTTGTAGGTAAAAATTTCTGCGACTGGACTGCTCCTGAGTTCCACGACCAAATGAGGCAGGCGCTGGAAGTTGTTTTCACCGAAGGTGTTTCGCAAAGTTACCAGTCTAGAGCACTGGGAAATAATCGAGAGCTGAGGTGGTTCCTTTCTCGGCTTTCCCCGGTGATTATTGACAAAGAAGTAAAAAATGCTGTGCTGATAATCACTGATACAACCGAACGCCGCCAGGCTGAAGAAGCTTTGCGCGAGAGCGAAGAAAATTACAGGGTGATAGCCCAGTCGACGGTTGATGTTATTTTCATTGTCGATCGAAATGGGAAGCAACTTTTCCTGAACAAGAGTGTCGAGAAAATGCTTGGATTTAAGGTTGAAGAGGTTGTGGGACGTTCGTTTACAGAACTCCTTCCGGAGGAAAATGCTTCTGATTTTGCCAGTCAGATAGAAAACACTTTTTTATATCGCGAAATAAGCCATTTCAATACGCAGATGACCCACAAGGATGGTTATCTGGTTGATGTGGAGATCAATATAAAGTTGGTAAAACTGAAAGGGGAATACGTTGGACTGGGTTCCATTCGTGATATAACAGCGAAAAGGCGTGCCGAAGCTGAGTTGAGAAGCAGTACCGAGAGAAACCGGGCACTTCTGGAAGCTAACCCCGACCTGATGTTTGTTTTCAATGCGAATTGCAAGATTGTTGATTTTCACTCTGAAGCACACAACCAACTGGCCATTGAACCCGATATTTTCCTTGGTAAGCTTATTGACGACATTCTACCACACGAAGTTGTTGTTACTACTCATCAAAAGGTCGAGCGGGTTCTGGCAACAGGTAATCCGGAGTATTCGACCTACCAGTTGGAAATTGCCGGTAAACTGAAATATTTTGAATCGCGGTATGTGCCATGCGGAAACAACGAGGTTTTGTCGATTGTTCGCGACATCACTGAACAGAAAAGTACTGAGAAATCAATTAGTATAGCAAAGGAAAGCTATCTGGATATTTTTAATTCGGTATCAGAAGCTATTTACATCCTTGACAAAGACGGGACTTTTATTGACGTTAACAGAGGTGCTGAAAAAATGTACCAGCGTGAAAGGACTGAGTTCATTGGGAAAATGCCCGATTTTATTGCTGCCCCCGATCTGAACGAAATGGATGAAATACGCCGAAAGATGAGTACTGTTGCTGAAACCGGGGAGTCGTGCAGCTTCGAATTCTGGGCTGAAAGAAAGAATGGCGAAATGTTCCTGAAAGAAGTAATTGTGAACAAAGGTCGCTATTTTGGTCAGGATGTGCTGATTGCTACAGCCCGCGATATCACGGATAAGAAAAAAGATGAACAGCGGATTCGTCAGAAAAATGAAGAATTGGTCAACATCAATGCTGAAAAAGACAAATTTCTGTCGGTTGTCGCACACGATTTACGCAGCCCGTTGGTTAGCTTCCTCGGACTGACCCAGATTATGGCCGAAGAACTGTCGAGCCTGACAATCAATGAAATTCAGGAGATGGCCAGCGGAATGAAGAAGTCTGCAGATGGCTTGTTTGGCTTGCTTGAGAATTTGCTCGAATGGTCGAGACTGCAACGAGGCCTGATTAATTTTGCTCCTCATGAATTTCAGTTGAAACCCAGGATCGTACAGATCATGAGTTCGTTTCTGGAATCGGCTAAAAATAAAGAGCTTGAAATTGTATATGAAATAGATGAAGAACAGGTTGTTTTTGCCGACGACAACATGATCGCCTCTATAATACGAAACTTGGTTTCAAACGCAATTAAGTTTACGATGAAAGGTGGAAAGGTTATGATTGCTGCAAAAAATACCGACTTTGGAGTTCAGCTTTGCATTACCGATACCGGAATCGGTATGGACGAGTCAATCCGGAAAAACTTGTTCCACATCGATGCACACACCAGCCGCCAGGGAACCGATGGCGAACCAAGCAGTGGATTGGGTCTAATTATATGTCGCGATTTCATTGAAAAACATGGCGGAAAAATGACGGTGGAAAGTGAAGAAGGTAAAGGCAGTACTTTCTGCTTCAACCTTCCATTTAAAAATGAAAGCAATGAAGAAACTTCGAATTAAATTCCATTTTAGTAAAAGATCGCTACTTCTGGCTTAAATTAAAACCACTTCCTTTTCTTGAAATAAATTATCAATCCAGTGGTGATCAGCGCCAAAATGAGCCAGAAATAAAGGTAGCCATACTTTAAGTGGATTTCGGGGAGGTAATCGAAATTGGTTCCGTAAACGCCCGCCACAAAAGTGAGAGGAATGAAAAACGCCGAAAAGACTGTCAGCACTTTCATGATTTCGTTCGCCTTGCTGTCGAGGTGGGCATGGTAAATGTTCATTTGGTCGTTCAGCATCATCTGGTATATTTCGATGGTTTCCGAGGCCTGCATCACCAAATCGTTCAGGTCGTTGAAATATTTCAGGTTTTCCTCGGCAATAAACCCCGACTCATTTTCAATCAGGTGGTGCACAATTTCTTTTACCGGCCGAATGTTTTTCCGGAGGAAATTGACCTCCGTTTTGTGTTTGTACATCACTTGCATCAGGTTTTTGGATTGCCGCTCGGCAAATATCCGGCCCTCGGTTTTCTCGATCATGTCGCCCAGCTTTTCAATGTTCAGCAGGTAATTGTCAACAATGGTGTCGAGTAATCCGTACGCCAGATAATCTGCGCCTTTTCGCCGCACGCGCCCGGTTCCTTTGCGAATACGTTCCCTGATCGGTTCAAAATGTGCACCTTCTTTCTCCTGAAGCGTAATCAGGTAGTTGTCGTCGAGAATAAGCGAAATCTGGTCGGCGTGCAGCCTGTTGGTATTTTCATCGAAATTCAGAATTTTCAGAATCACGATAAGCAGCTTGTCGGTTTCGGCAATTTTGGGCCGTTGCCCGGTGTTGAGCATGTCTTCGAGCAAAAGCGGGTGAATGTCGAACAGTTCGCCCAGTTTCCGAATCAATTCCGAATCGTGTAATCCGTAGATATTCAGCCAGCTCACGGTTTTTTCTTCCAGGTAAGGCAAACATTCCTCCAGATCTTTCAGTTCCCGCTCCTCCATTTTATCCGGAGTATAATCGAAAAACCGAAGTTTTGGTTTGTCAATGCGTTGAGTCCCGAGGTGAATGAGCGAACCCGGAGCCTCGCCGGTAGCCTTTTGCCGGTTGTTTAAAAATCGTGCCATGTCTTATCTTTTTCAGAAACGGTCTTTAAAAGTACGGCAATTTTATCAGTCAGCCGAATTCGCTTCGTCTTCTTTTTGCCGTTTTTGTTTGCTGTAGCGGTCGGGGACAAATTTTTGAGCTTCCATGGGCGACCTCACGTAGTCTTCCTGGTTCTTTCTTGGCGGAAAAACGATCGGCTCGTACGGAATTTCTTCGTATGGGATCAGGCTCAGCAAGTGGCTGATGCAGTTGAGCCGGGCCAGTTTTTTGTTGTCGGCCGGAACGACATACCAGGGCGATTCGGAAATGTCAGTTCGCTTAAACATTTCATCCTTGGCTTTTGAGTATTCCACCCATTTCTCCCGCGATTTAACGTCCATCGGGCTTAGTTTCCAGCGTTTCAACGGGTCGTTCAGCCGGTCCTGAAAACGGTTTTCCTGCTCTTCGTCCGACACCGAGAACCAGTATTTGATCAGGGTGATGCCCGAGTCGATGAGCATTTTTTCAAATTCGGGACAGCTTCTGAAAAACACCTCGTACTGTTCCGCCGTGCAGAAGCCCATCACGTGTTCAACGCCGGCGCGGTTGTACCAGCTTCGGTCGAACAGCACCATTTCTCCGCCTGCCGGGAGGTGCTCGACATACCGTTGGAAATACCACTGCGATTTTTCCTTGTCCGTCGGCGTACCGAGGGCGGCAATTTTGCAGATACGCGGATTCAGCGGTCCGCTGATTCGCTTGATGGCACCACCTTTTCCGGCAGCATCCCGACCCTCGAACAAAACTACCACCTTTTTCTGCTTGGCTTTAATCCAATCCTGAAGCTTAATCAGCTCCATATCGAGCTTTTTCAGTTCTTTTTTGTAGCGTTTATTGCTGATCGAGCGCTGGTCTTTTTTCTCTGTTTCAACGTGCCTTAGTTTCGACGCGTGATGCTTTTTATGTTTCTTTTCTTCGTTTTTTCCCATGGCATTCTCTTTTCTCTGGATAAATATCCTGAAAATTACAAAAATAGGCCCGGTAAACCAAGGATACCGACGGCTCATTTTGGTGGCGACGAACTCGTTATTCCCGAAAAAAAGGGGAACACTTTCGTCATTTAATGGTTACATTTGCACGCTAATTTTTTGATTTTGGAGCCGAAGGATTTCAGAAATTTTTTCAGGAAAAACGACCAGACAGGCAATCTGGCAAACCTGCTGAATACCCCGGGTGAAAAGGTTCACCTGCAGGGACTTGTTGGCTCTGCCCGAAGCATTCTTGCCTGCCTGCTTTCCGAAGACGTTTCCCGAACCTTGGTTATTTGCTTGAACGACAGGGAGGAAGCCGCCTACTTTTACGATGATTTGAATGCGCTTGGATCGGCGGTGCCGGTTTTGTTTTTCCCGTCGCCCTACAAACGTTCCATCAGCTACGAAACCATCGAGCAGGAAAACATCATTCTGCGCACCGAGGTGCTCAACCGCCTGAAATCGGAAAAACAACTGGTGGTGGTCACTTATCCTGAAGCGCTGGCCGAGAAGGTCATTTCGGGCGAAGGGCTTGCTTCCAACACGTTTTTGGTGAAGCGCGGCGACAAACTGTCGATCGAATTTGTGAACGAGGCGCTGTTTGAGTACGGCTTCGAACGGGTCGATTTTGTGTATGAGCCGGGGCAGTATTCCATTCGCGGCGGTATCGTCGATATTTATTCGTTTTCGAATGAAGACCCATACCGCATCGAGTTTTTTGGCGATGAGGTCGATACCATCCGCAGTTTCGACATCGACACCCAGATTTCGAAGGAAGCGCTCGACCGGATCAGCATCATTCCCAACATTCAGGACGACATTGAAGACGGCGAACGCGACAGTTTCCTGAAGTTTGTTCCGGACGACACAATCTGGATTCTGGATGACATCCAACTGATTGCCGACCAGATTGCACACGGGCTCAAACAGGTGATCGACAAAGCGGAGACGGAAGACGAGCGAAAAAATTTGTTCGGCAAACTCATTTCAGGAGAGCAATTTCTGAAAGAGTTGGAAGGTTTTTCGTGTGCCGAGTTCGGACAAAAAGCGCATTTCCAGAACTCGAAAAAAATGACTTTCGATACCAGCCGACAGCCGGTATTCAATAAAAATTTCGACCTGCTGGCTGAAAACCTGATAGATCATCAGGAGGATGGCTATATCAATTATATTTTATCGACGAACGTGACGCAGACCGACCGGTTGAAAGCCATCTTCGACGATAAGGGCTTACCGGTTGATTTCAAGCCCGTCAGTTTCACACTGCACGAAGGCTTCATCGACAACGACCGAAAAATTTGCTGCTACACCGATCACCAGATATTTGAGCGTTATCACCGATTCCAGATCAAAACCCGCAAGGCAGAGCGCGACAGCCTCACCTTCAAGGAACTGAACAAGCTGCATCCGGGTGACTGGGTGGTGCATGTCGATCACGGGATCGGCAAGTTTGCCGGACTGGTGAAAACCGAGGTGGACGGCAAGTTCCAGGAAGCCATCCGGCTGACCTATCGCGACAACGATGTGTTGCTGGTAAGCATCCACAACCTGCACCGCATCTCGAAATACAAAGGCAAAGACGGCACCGATCCCAACATGAGTAAGCTGGGAAGCGGCGCCTGGCAAAAACTGAAAGACCGCACCAAGTCGAAGGTAAAAGACATTGCGAAGGAGTTGATCGAGCTTTACGCCCAGCGGCTTCAGGAAAAAGGTTTTGCATTTACGCCGGATTCGTACCTGCAAACCGAACTGGAAGCCTCGTTCATCTACGAAGATACGCCCGACCAGTTGAAGACGACCATCGCGGTGAAGGAGGACATGGAAAAGCAAATTCCGATGGACCGGCTGGTGTGTGGCGACGTGGGTTTTGGCAAAACCGAAATTGCCATCCGTGCGGCGTTCAAAGCTGTCGCCGACAGTAAACAGGTGGCAGTACTGGTTCCAACAACGATTTTGGCGCTTCAGCATTTCCGCACGTTCTCCGAACGCCTGAAAGATTTTCCGGCGCGGGTCGAATACATCAGCCGTTTGCGCAGTGCCGGGCAGCTGAAAGAGATTTTGGAAGACACCAAAGCCGGCAAAGTCGATATCCTGATTGGCACCCACAAACTCGTCGGGAAAGGCGTGAATTTCAAGGACCTTGGGCTTCTCATTGTGGACGAGGAACAAAAATTTGGCGTTTCGGTGAAGGAAAAACTGAAGCAGATGAAAGTGAATGTGGACACGCTGACATTGACGGCCACACCAATTCCGCGAACCCTGCAGTTTTCGATGATGGGCGCCCGCGATTTGTCGATCATCCAGACACCGCCGCCAAACCGATACCCGATTGCCACTGAGTTACACGGGTTCAATGCCGAGATTATCCGCGAGGCCATTCAGTATGAGCTGGCCCGTGGCGGACAGGTGTTTTTCATTCACAACCGGGTGGCCAATATTTTCGAGGTGGAGACTGAGATTAAAAAGATTGTGCCGAGCGTGCGCACCATCGTCGGGCATGGACAGATGGAAGGCGAAAAACTCGAAAATGTGATGATGAGTTTCATCAATGGCGAATACGACGTGCTGGTGGCAACGACCATCATCGAGTCGGGGCTCGACATTCCGAATGCCAACACGATCATCATCAACCACGCCCAAAACTTCGGACTGAGCGACTTGCACCAGCTTCGTGGCCGTGTGGGACGCTCTAACAAAAAGGCTTTTTGCTACCTGCTGGCTCCGCCGCTTTCGAGCCTCACGCCCGAAGCGCGCCGCCGCCTGAAAGCCATCGAAGAATTTTCGGAGCTGGGCAGTGGTTTCAACATCGCCATGCAGGATCTCGACATCCGTGGTGCCGGAAACCTGTTGGGCGCCGAGCAAAGCGGTTTCATCGCCGACATCGGTTTCGAGACTTATCACCGCATCCTGAATGAAGCCATTCTGGAACTGAAACAAAATGAGTTCAAAGACATTTTCAAAGATGAAAAGAGCGATTCGGCACAGGCATTCCTTAACCTGAAACTGGTGAGCGATTGCCAGATCGATACCGATTTGGAATTGCTTTTTCCTGACAAATATATCCAAAGCGTTTCGGAACGCATGATGCTTTACCGCGAACTCGACAGCATCGAAAGCGAAGAAGCACTGGTTCAGTTCGAAGCCGGATTGATTGACCGCTTCGGAAAACTGCCGCAGCAAAGTGTCGAACTGATTGAGGTGGTTCGCCTTCGCCGGGTGGCCATCGAACTGGGCATGGAGAAAATTATCCTGAAACACCACAAAATGGTTTGCCATTTCATTGGCGATCCGCAGTCGGCATTCTACCAGTCTCCCGTGTTTGGCAAAGTGCTTCAATATGTGCAAACACACCACCAAAGCTGCCGCATGAAAGAATCTGGCCACAAGCTGAGCCTGACTTTCGAACACGTGAAAGCCGTGAAAAAGGCGAAGGAAGTGCTGTATGGCCTGCTGGAAGGATAATTCAGGGTAATATTTTTTTCCTGGACAAAGAGTTTCCTCAAAGAGGCCTCGCTTTTTTATTACGGAATGCTTTGATAAACCGGAACGGTAAATGAAAATTTCGATCCCTGGCCGCTTTCGCTTTCAACCCAAATATCCCCACCCAGCTTGTCAATAAACTCTTTGCAGATAATCAGGCCAAGGCCGGTACCTTCTTCATTTTGGGTTCCTGGTGTAGAGTAGTTTTCGCCAATGGTAAACAGCTTTTCGCGAATCGTTTCCGGAATACCAACGCCGGTGTCCTGCACGCTTATCGTTATTTTGTCGTGTTCGGAAATTGCGGAAATGGTTATTTCGCCACCTTCTGACGTAAATTTTATGGAATTTGAAATGAGATTTCGGATGATGGTGCTGATCATATCTTTGTCTGAGAATATGGTAATATTTTCGATATCAGATACTTTTAAAGTTATTGATTTTTGCTTCAGGCTCTCGCTGAAAAGCAGCACGATTTCATCCGTCAGTTTCTTCAGGCTAAATTGAACGAGGTGTGAGACAAGTCGTCCGGTTTGTGAACGCGACCATTCCATCAGGTTGGTTAGCAGATCGACCACTTTATTTGAAGAGTTGGAAATGATCCGGGCAAATTGCACGGCTTCTTGCCGGTCAATCTCTTTTTCACCCATTAATTCAACCAATAACTCACTGAATCCGAGGATCGCATTGAATGGGCTCTTCAGGTCGTGTGCAATAATGGAAAAAAACTTGTCTTTTTCAGCATTACTTTTTTGCAGTCGTTCATTCTGCCGGTTAATTTTTTCTTCGGCATTTTTCTGGTTGGTTATATCCACGGCCAGGCTCAGCAATACGCGCCGGCCTTTGCTGCTTCGGCCTAGGGGCGTCGTTTGAAAATCCCAGATTCTTTTCGATCCGTCCTTCGCGATAACAGTCTTTTCTCCGTCCTTCACTGTTTGAAACGATTCAAATAGCTGGTCTAAACGTGCTTTATTAATCGTTTTTATCTCTCCGTATGCTTTTTTTGTCCAATCGGCAGTTGTAGGAATTTCTTCTGAATTATATCCTGAATACCTCGTCCAACCGGAACTGATTTGTACAACGTTGCCATCTTCGTCAAAAATCATGATGGGGATAGGGGCGCCCACGATGGCTCTTCTCCATCGCGCCTCATTTTCCTTCAGTTCCCCTTCTGCTTTCTTCGCCGTGGTAATATCGGCAAAAATGGTGGCAAACCCGTTTTCGCCGGTTTTATATGCTGAGATGGAAAGAAATCTATCCAGCGGTTCGAAGTAGCCTTCGAACGATACAGGCTCCCCCAGGCGTACAACATTTAAGTAGGTTTCGAAAAATGGAGGATACTCTGTTTTGAAAACTTCGAGACTGGTTTTTCCGATTACCTCTGGAATGAATAAGCCGCTTTGTTGCTCGAAAGCCTTGTTGACACTCATGATTCGGTAATCAATAGGATTGCCTTCATCATCACAAACAAACTCGTGAAACGATACTCCTTCGATCATGTTCTCGAAAAGCGAGTGAAAACGTTCTTCACTTTTCCTGATTTTTTCCCGCGCGAAATATTTCTCAGTGACGTCGGAGAAAACAAGTACCATACCCAAAATTTTTCCGTCGTCATTTTTTATGGGTGCAGCGCTGTCGGTAATATGGTATTCTTTACCGTTTTTCGAAACAAGTACGGTATGGTTTTCCAGTTCTGAGATTTTTCCTGATTGAATTACATTTTTTACCGGATTGTCAACTGCAGATCTGGTTTGAGAATTCAGGATTCGGAAGATGTATTCAAGCGGCTTTCCTGCTGCTTCTTCAGTGGTCCATCCACAAAGGTCCTCTGCTACTTTGTTTAGGCTGATGATCATTCCCCGCGCATCTGTTGTGATGACTCCGTCGCCAATGGATTTCAGCGTGACCGAAAGGTATTCTTCGCTTTCCCGCAATTGCGCAAAAGTTTTTTCTCTTTCTGCCGACTGTCTGCGAAGTTCCAAATTTTTATATGCTCTTTCAGAAAGTTCATTGGCAAAAGTGAAAAGCATTTGCGACACTTTCTCAAATTTTTCGGACGACATTACCGGCACTTCTTCCAGCGCTTTAATCAACTCTTCTTTCTTTATGCCGATTTCATTGGCGAAATCTTTCAGATAATCAACATTCAGATGTTCGCTGCGCGTTTGTCCGATCAGCCAATTGCCAAGATGCTTGTTGCCAACCATAATATTTGCTCCTGCCTCCCAGAGATTGCCTCCCAGGCATGGCTTTATCCTCGAACCGGATTCACCAAACGATGTTTCTGTACGGTGACAATATGCCCGACCTTTTTCGGTTCCTCTGACTACTTCCTTACAGAGCCTGCAAAAATTGGTAGCCGTTGTCACAGGAGTCCCGTCGGGATAGGTGATGGCCGATGAAACCCCGTACGCTTCGGAGAAAAGATCTTGTAAATGCTGAAGTTCTTCAATGCTAAACAGATCCTTCAGGGTAATGTCATTATCTAATTGTGGCAGGTTGCGGATAATTGCAGGATCTGTTTTGTTCATGGGCAGAAAGTTAAGTTAAGACAATTATCAGAACCAGAAGAACTGATTTGACTTAAATAACAAAGCAGAATATAAATTGGTTTTGGATGTTTGCTTCTGAAATACTTGTTTAACGGGCTTTTCAGAAATATTTAATCTTTCGTCTGGCGGTGGGCATGTAGTGGTCGCCAGATTTTACGAATTTTTTCGTCCAGTTTCCGTTGCTGTCGCACTGATATTGAACTTCCTGAAGTTGTGTTCGCTTATACTCCTGAATGTCGGTCAGGAAGTCGATCGACGACTTTTCAATTGACCCGGTGGCGTTGTATATGTATGTCATTTCCGACCTGAATCCCGAAGAAAGATCGACTCTTTCAATGTGGTCAATCTTTCCGGAACCATTGTAGCGAATGTTGAATTTTTCGCCTCCTGAAAAGTCTCCGGAATCGTTTACCTGGTAACGTGTAAATGAAGTGAGCCGCCCGTTTTGGTACACCGCGTTTTGTTCCGACTGGTAGATTTCCCATTTTTTCAGGGTGGAATTGTATGTCCAGAAGTTGGTTTTGATGCGCTGTCCTTTTTCGTCGGTGAAGTTTTCGTATTCGATATAGCCGCCCGAATTTCCAGTACTGCCTCCATCCGGTGTTTCCCTGATTGTCGTTCGGTTGTTTGCCGTGTCTCGTTTATAGGAGAAGGACGAAGTAACTTTGTTGCGAAACGTGTTGGTGCGTTTCAGGAGATTTGAGTTTTCATCAAAAAGATAGATGATTTTCCAGCCCGACGGCGCTTTTTCTCTCCATACCGATACGGTCGATTTCTTTTTCCTGATTTCTTTTCCCAACTGTTTTTCAACGATCAGTTTTACCTGACCCTGAATTTTGGGCAGGTCGGGAAACAGTTGCCCGAAAGCCAAACCGGGCATCAGCAAAAGCAGGTATAGCAAGATTTTTTTCATGTGAACCAGCGCCGCTTTTTTCAGCTTTTGTTCAAAGATAAATTTTTACACCCGATTTGTTGATGCCATTCGGTGCGAAAGCTCATTTTTCTGTGTTGTTTGTGGTGCCGCTTTAGACAGCCGCCGGAATCGTTCGCTTGGCAAGGTTGGTGGCAAAGATGCTGATCAGTAAAATTTGCATCGCGTGAAACAGCATCAGCGGCAGGAGGATAATACCAATGGCTGCGGTGTTTTCGAACAATATTTTCG